>JAWWPV010001068.1:0-6974 GCA_033854775.1 Trebonia sp. | reverse complement strand
CCGGCGTGGCCTGACACGGGGTCTCCGCCTGCGTTCTCGGGTGGCGCTGGCCGCGGTGATTGCGGGTCATCCGGGTGTGCGGCCCCGCAACGCCGGCCGGTTCGCCCGGTGTGCCCCGGTTTGCGGGTGCTGCGGGCCGGCTGTTTCCGTGATCGAGGGTCACCGGGGGCGGATATCGCCACTTTTGACCCGCAGTCGCGAAATAGCCCCGTTATGGTCATTGGTTTGTTCTGTTTTATGGTGGTGAGACGGCGGTCTGCTGGCTGGTCCCCCGCGATGACCCGCGGTCACGGCCCCGGGCGATGTTAAGGACCGCAGGGCCAATTAGACGACGCATACGGAGGTACACGTGATAAGGAGGAACCCGTATTCGGCGATGCTCACCCCACTGACCGCCCGCTCGTGTCCTGGTGCTCTCGACTTTCGTTGCTGCTGGAGGTGTGTCTTTTGTCCAGGTCGATCGCAGTGTTCGGCGCCGGCCCGGGCCTCGGCCAAGCTGTCGCCCGCCGCTATGCGCAAGACGGCTACGAGGTCGTGCTCGTCGCCCGCCGCCAGCAACCTCTCGAATTGTTCGCCCAGGAGCTGGCCGGCGACGGCGCGAGCGCGCACGTCATCACCGCTGACCTGGCCGACACCGATGCCGTTCCCGCACTGGCCGAGCAGATTCGCGCCACGGTCGGCGGGCTTGACGCGATCTACTACGCGCCCACGCCATCGGACGGGTTCTTCCCCGCGGCGGACCTCACCCCGCAGCGCGCCCACGCGTTCATGCCGCTCGTGGTCTATTCGTTGCTCGCCCTCGTGCAGGAGTTCCTGCCGCACATGCTCGAGCAGGGCGACGGCGCCATCCTGACCGCACAGGGCGCCAGCACCGTGCACGGCCTGCCGAACATGAGCGGTCCCGGCCCGGCGCAGGCCGCCCAGCGCAACTACCTGCAATCCCTGCACACCGAAGTGGCCGACAAGGGTGTGTACGTCGGCATGCTCTACATCGGCGCGATTATCGAGGACAGTGCCTTCCACGCCTGGCTCCAAGACGCCAAGGCGGCCGGCACCCCAACCCGGGAGTGGGGGCCCACCGTCAACCCCGCCCATCTCGCCAGCCTGCTCTGGGATATGCACAACACGAAGGGCGAGTCGGAAGCAAGCTACCCCGTCCAGGGTGGCTGAGCGCGCTGCCGGCAGGCGGGCATCGGTGATGGCCGGCCGCCGCATAATCCGTTGCATCGCGCATTGGCGCGGCGACCTTGTCGCCGCGGTCCAGGGCCGCGATGGCCCACTCACGGCCGAAGCCCCGCGACGTACGGGTGATAAAGCAGGTCTTCATCGCGTGCCTCCACCCCTCCGTGATAGTTCATTGATCGAACTATCTCAGTGGACCACACGCAGTCTGGTTCTGTCAATGAACTATTGCTGGTAGCGTCCGGCTATGTGGTGGCGACCCTGGCAGGGCGCCGGGCTGGCGGACCAGCGCCGCTCGAATTTTGCCAAGTCCGCATGGGAGAGAGCCCGGAGCAGTGGAAAGGAAGGAAACCAGTGACTGTCGAGGGCATGGGGAGATGACGCAATGTCAGATGAGCACTACGACGCGATCGTGATAGGGACCAGCCAGGGCGGCCGGTTCCTCCCCGTCGAGCTGGCCAAGGCGGGCCAGAAGGTGGCGCTCGTCGAGCGTGACCAGCTCGGCGGCGTCTGCGTCAACCGGGGGTGCACCCCGACCAAGACGATGGTCGCCAGCGCGCGCCTCGCCTATCAGGCCCGCCGCGGCGCGGAGTACGGCGTGCGTACTGGTCCGGTGTCGGTGGACCTGGCCGCGGTGCGCGAGCGCAAGCGGGCCATGGTCGCCGGCGCCCGGCAGAACTACGCGAGCCACCTGCCGCAGGACGGGCTGGACCTGATCGAAGGCGAGGCCCGTTTCACGGGGCCGAAGACGGTCGAGATCGCCTTGACAGGCGGCGGGACGCGGCAGATCAGCGCGCCGGTGGTCGTCATCGACGCGGGCACCCGGCCCAGGCCGCTGGCGATCACCGGCGCGGGCGACGTCCCCGTGCTCGACTCAACGTCGATCATGGAGCTGGACGAGCTCCCGGAGCACCTGATCATCGTCGGCGGCGGCTATATCGGGCTGGAGTTCGGGCAGATGTTCCGCCGGTTCGGCAGCGAGGTAACCATCATCCAAGGCGCCCCGCGCCTGATGATGATCGAGGACGAGGACGTCTCTGACGAGGTCGCCGCCATCTTGCGCGATGACGGGATCACGGTCCTGACCTCGTCGACGCCGGTCCGGGTGGAGCCGGCCGGCGGCGGCCGGCTGCGGTTGACCGTTCGCACGGAGGACGGTGAGCGACAGCTCGAAGGCTCGCACCTGCTGTCGGCCGTCGGCCGCGTCCCGAATACGGAGGCGCTCACCCTCGAGGCGGCCGGCATCCGTCTCAACGACCACGGTTTTATCGACGTCGACGAGTACCTGGAAACCAGTGTCCCCGGCGCCTACGCGATGGGGGACGTCAAGGGCGGCCCGGCCTTCACCCACCTCTCCTACGACGACTACCGCATCCTGCACGCCAACCTCATCAGGCACGAGAAGGCGAGCACGCGGGACCGGATCGTCCCGTACACGATGTTCATCGACCCGCAGCTTGGCCGGGCCGGCCTGACCGAGCGCGAGGCCAGGATGCAAGGACGCGCGATCCGGGTGGCGAAGCTTCCGATGAGCGCCGTCATCCGGGCGCTCGAGACCGGGGAGACGCGCGGCTTCATGAAGGCCGTCATCGACGCGCATAGCGGGCAGATCCTGGGCTGCGCGGTCCTCGGCAGCGAAGGCGGCGAGATCATGACCATGATCCAGGTCGCCATGCTCGGCAAGCTCACTTACACCGCCATGGCGGACGCGATCTTCACGCACCCGCTCCTGGCGGAAGGCCTCAACACCCTTTTCGCGCTGTTCGACGCCTAGGGCGGCGCGTTCTCCCGCAGCCTCAGGCGTCGCCCACCGATTGCGCGCCCAGGGGCATCCCTGCTAGTGCGATTAGTGCGGAACCTTTTTTCAATACGGAAGATTTTCACGCTATGCGGTGAACAAGTTTCCGCGATAAAAATAATTTCCGCGATAATGCGCCGGTCCGCGCCGCCGGGCACCGGACGAACCGGACAAGTGGGATGCAGTTCTGTCAATGAACTGTTGCTGGTAGCATCGGGCTATGGCTCTGCCCAAGGATTACGCGGGACAGCGGTGCTCGCTCTCACGCGCTCTCGAGGTCGTCGGCGAGCGCTGGACGCTGCTGATCATGCGCGACGCGTTCTTCGGCGTGCGCCGCTTCGGCGACTTCGCCGCGCACCTCGGGATGCCGCGCGCCGTGCTCACCGAGCGCCTCGAGACCTTGCGTGAGGCCGGCGTGCTCGCGGAGACGCCGGGAAGCCACGGCTACAACGAGTACGTCCTGACCGACAAGGGCCTGAGCCTGTGGCCCGTCGTACGCGACCTGCTCAGCTGGGGCGACGAGTACTACTCAGCCAACGGCCCGCGCCGGGTGTTCCAGCATGTCCAGGACGCGGGCATCATCGGGCCAGACGGAGCGTGCGCCACCTGCGGCAGCGTCGTTCCACCGTCGGATCTGCTGGTACTTCCCGGCCCTGGCTACGACGGGGAAGAGGACGACATCGTCAGCAAGGCCCTCACCGCCGCGCACCGCCTGCTCGAACCCATTCGCGGCCACTGACCATATATTGCAAGGTGGGCGCCTCATCCGCTGCGCGAACAGTGAGTAGTCTTTAGCGTGATCGCGGGTCAAAGCGGGGAAAGGACAGCAAGGACATCCATTCCACCACCGCAAAATAGAACAAACTACCCCCGGTTGCGTCCTCCTAGGCTGATCACGGGTCAAAAGTGGCGATATCCGCCGCAGATGACCCGCAATGACGGAAACAGCCGATCAGGGTACGCGGGCAAAGCGACACGAAACGCCATAACTGGGACGGGGGTGCGGGGCCGCTTATCCGGATGACCCGCAATCAAACCCCAGCCGGGCGGTGGGCGCCAAACCTCATGCTCATCAGGATGAAAAAGGCTCAGTGGAGACGGGTTCGGGCGAGCCGGCCCTCAAGTCATCTGAGCGTGACCGGGGTTAATTGCCAAACGCGGCCTTGAAGGCTTGAGTTGCGTTCGGGATACCGCCGTTCGTGTAATTCGGTATGTTCAATGGCAGAGTGCCGCCGGAGTAGTTCCAGAAGATTGCCGGGCCGGTCGCATTAGCCTTGATCCAGTTTGCCATCTGGGTCACGAAGTACGCGTCGTCACCTCCGCCCCCGTCCATGCTGGTGCTATCGAGTCCCCATTCAGGCAGGCCGATTTGCTTGTTGTGTTCCTTACCGAACGCGGCGAGCCAGTTCAGCCCGTAGCCTTCGAGTGCCTGCCCGTTGGTGGCGGCAGGCGCCACCGCGGTGTAGCCGCCCGCGTTGACACCGTTCAGCAAGTCACTCCAGCGCGCGGCGTCACTGCTGGTCGCTGATCCGACCCCGTCGTAAGCGTCGAGGGCGACCACGTCGACGTAGTTGTCGCCCGGATAGAAGTTCTCCAGATTGGCACCGGGGCAACTGACGTTACTGCTGTCGAGCGGGTTCCACATGAACTTGAAGTTCGCGCCGCTGACACTTCGCATGCTGGTCACGATGTTCTGGAAAGCGGGAACGAAATCGCTCGCCCAGCTCGTCAGCCCCGATCCGTCCTGGTTGCAGATGCTCCAGCCCATCCAGTTGCCATTGAATTCCCAGCCGAGCCGGATGTACGAAGAGCCAAAGCCCGCGGACACCAGATTCTGCGCCAGGGTCTTGTAGTAGCCGTCAGCGCCGCCGTTGGCGACCAAGTCAAAGTCCGACACGTTCGTGGCGCACTGCGTTGAGGGGGATCCGCACGGCAGCATAGGGACACCCCAGACCATCATGAATGGGCTGCCCTGCCAGTTCGAAAGCTGCCACGGGTTACTGATATGCGACCAGTCCGTCGCGTCTATGAAATCCTGGGCGTACTTAATGGAGCTCGGCGAACCAAGCCAGCTGGCGGCAGTCTCAATGCCAGACGGGCTGGAATTGCCGTCATAGAGGCCCAGCCCGGCGGCGTCAGCAAGCGACGCGCCAGCGGTGGCGCGAGGAGAAGTGGCGCGAGCGGTGGGGTGGGGGGAGTGCGCGGCTCTCGCTGCCGAAGCCTTGGCGGTGGCCGTGATTATTGGCGCAGGGAGCGGAGCGGCCGAACTGACCTGCCCTTGGCCGAGAAGACTGCCCAAGGCAACGGCAGAGAAGGCTCCCGGGCTAAGGCGGTCAGCAACAGGCGCGACGGCCGCACTCGGGACGAAGGTATAGGAAAGACCTCCGGCTGCCCCGGCTAGCAGCAGGGCCAACGGCAAGAGGTGCCATTTAGCGGGGCGGCTACGCGTTTTCGCGGAGCGGCCGCGCCTTCCAGACTCCGACACTCTCCGCATTGTCGCGAACACCCGTCCCAAAAGAAGCCGCCCGGACCACACAACAACGTCGGAGCCTAGGTAACCGGTCCTTCACTGCGAAGTGACCTTATCGTGATCACACACCCGCCTGTCGCCAAATCGTGAAAAATTGGGCCTCGGCCGGCACGGCGTGTTTGCGTTATGTGACTTGGTGGTCGCCGAAGTCCCTGCTGTCCGTTTAGGCTTTGCTCACCACGAAGGCACTTGTCTCCGTGTCACTGCCGGCCTCGTCCTTAGGCAGTTGCGTAATGAGGGGCGGCTCGAGAGCGTACGCCCTGAGCCGTTTGGGATACAACGACCGGATGTCTTCTCGCGGGTGATCCATGTAGAGAGCGGGGATCAGCTCGTCGACGGGGATCAGCGCGCGTTCGAGACCGCAGCTGAGCAGCTTGCGGAGCCCGGGCGCGCTGAGCAGGTAACCGAACGTGCAGTAGCTGAAGCCGGGGTGCACGATGCCCTCGGTCACCGCTCGATCCTCGTCGTCGAGTGCCCACCGCCCCAGGTAGAGCAGGTCCCAGTTCGGGTCGATCGTCGACAGCCGCGCTAGGTGGGACTGGAGCCGTGCGGCACAGTGATCGAGGAGCACGGCGTCGTCCTCCAGGATCAGCGCTGGGTCCGCGGCGTCCGCGGCGGCCTTCTGCCAGCACATCCAGTGGCTGATGGCGCATCCGATCTCACCAAGCTTGAGTGGTCGGCTCCACCAGGGGTTGTCGCTCGGGAGCGCCCACGGGTAGAGCTCGAAGCCGGGCAGGTCATCCGGGTCAATGGCCTGCCCGTCCATCGGGCCATCCCAGTCCGAGGTGAACTGGACGTCCCACGCAGCAGGGAGCACGCGCTCCATCCGTGCCCGCCGGTCGGCACGGCGCTTGAGGTTGACGACGTATGTCTTCAGGCGCCGCGTCGTCATGCCGCGGTCCCTTGGGTGAGCAGGTCAGCTTGCAGCTCGGCGAGCACGGTGTCGAGTTGGCTCACGAGGAAGTCGACCTCGCTGCGGGTGACGCACAGCGGCGGAGCGACGAAGAAGATGTCCCCCGCGCGGCCGATGAGACCGTGCCGTTCCATCAGCAGCCCCGCGCGGCGCGCGAGTCCGGCTTTCTTCGGGAAGGGTTCCTTGGTCGTGCGGTTCGCGACGATCTCGACGGCGCCGATGAGGCCCAGCCCGCCGCGGACCTGCCCGACGATGTCGTGGTGATAGAGCTCCTGGAGGCGGTCGAAAAGGTAGCCGCCCATGTACGCCGCGTTCCTGACGAGGTCCTCGCGCTCGAGGATGTCCAGGTTCGCGAGTCCCGCGGCACACGACACCGGATTCCCGCCGAAGGTGATGCGGTGGTTGAAGGCGGCACCGGCCGGGCCGATGAAGGAGTCGGCGACATGCTTGGTCGCGATGGCGGCGCCGATCGGCACGTACCCGCTCGTCAGGGCCTTTGCCACCACGGTGATGTCCGGTACGACCCCCCAGTGCTCGCATCCGAACATCCG
>JAWWPV010001067.1:0-3165 GCA_033854775.1 Trebonia sp. | reverse complement strand
ACAACGCCCAGCTGTACGCCGACCACCGCCGGATCGCCGACGAGCAGGCCGCCTTGCGGCGGGTGGCAACGCTGGTGGCCCGGGCGGCGCCGCCGCCCGAGGTGTTCGGCGCGGTCGCCGAGGAGGTCGGCCGGCTGCTAGGAGTGGACGTCGCGGCCCTGGTCCGCTACGACCCACACGACCTCGAGGTCGTCGGCACGTGGACCAGCACGGGCGCGCCAGCGCCGACCCCGGTCGGCGGGCGGCTGCCGCTCGGCGGACGGAACGTCACCACGCTGGTGCACCAGACCGGTCGGCCGGCCCGGATCGACTACAGCGACGTCTCCGGCGTGATCGGCCAGGCCGCCACCCGCGAGTGGGGGCTCCGCTCCTCGGTGGGCGTGCCGGTCAGCGGCGAGGGCCAGGTGTGGGGCGCTATCGTCGTGGCGCTGACCGGCGGGGAGGTTCTGCCGGCGGACACCGAGTCGCGGCTGGCCGGATTCACCGAGCTGCTGTCCACCGCGATCGCCAACGCCGAGGCGCAGGCCGAGGTGACCGCGTCCCGGGCGCGGGTCGTGGGCGCCGCCGACCAGGCGCGCCGACGGATCGAACGCGACCTGCACGACGGCACCCAGCAGCGGCTGGTCTCACTCGCGCTGAAGCTGCGCGCGGCGCAGGCCGCGGCGCCGCCCGAACTCGGCAGGCAACTCGATGAGGCCGTCGCCGAGGCAACCGGCGCGCTGGAGGAGCTGACCGAGATCGCCCGCGGCATCCACCCCGCGGTCCTGGCCGAACGTGGCCTGACGGCGGCGCTGAAGACGCTCGCCCGCCGCTCACCGATCCCCGTCGACCTGCAAATGCGCGCCGACGAGCGGCTGCCCGAGGAGGTCGAGGTCAGCGCCTACTACGTCGTCGCCGAGGCGCTGACCAACGCGGCCAAGCACTCCCGTGCCTCGGCCGTCAGCGTCGAGGTCGAGGTCACTGGCGAAGCCCTGCGCGTCGCGGTGCGCGACAACGGCACCGGCGGCGCCGACCTGGCCCGCGGCACCGGCCTGGCCGGGCTAAAGGACCGGGTGGAGGCGCTCGGCGGCCGGATCTTCCTCGACAGCCGGCCCGGAGCCGGGACCAGCCTGCAGGCGGAGTTTCCGCTCACCGCCACGAATCACGGCGTCACCTCCCGCTAGCCCGGCCCGAGACTGCCCGCAATGACCTTGCGCAGCACGCCACCGTCGGCCGGGATCGGCTAGCCAGTTCCCGAAGGCAGGACGGCCATGTAGGAGTTCTGGGCCGGCGGGAGCGTGATCGACGTCATGGCGCTTGCGACCGGCAGCAGCGAGGTCAGCGGCGCGGACAGGCCGCCCGTGCCCGAGGTCACCACCCGGACGGCGTAGAGCGCCCCCGAGCCGGCCTGGGGCGTGACGACGATCGCAAACGGCTGCCGGCTGCCCGCCGACGGGCGGGTGACGGCCACGGCGAGGGTGTGGCGCGCGGCGACCGTTACCGACTGACCGCCTGTCGGCGTTGTGACGGAGCCGTCCGCGCTGATCACCGAGATGCTCGCCCGCGCCGCGGCCGACGGGGCGGTGAGCAGCAAGCCGACCGTGACACCCCTGGTCCCCGGGTTCCCCGCGACCACGCCCTGCTCGGTGATCGGCGGTACCGCGGTGGTGAACGAACCGATTCCCGCGCCGGGGACGAGCACGCCCGCCACGACGGGCTCATTGGAGGTCAGCCTGAGCCCGGCCGCCGAGGCGCCAAGCGAGTTGAGTGCGAGCGGGGTGGCGGCGCCCGCCGACGCGTCCACCGGGCTGCCTGGGAACTGGGTGACCGCGCCCGCCGGCGTGTAGGCCACCACCTTCAGCTGCGCGTCGGTCGAGCCGGGGACCACCACGAACAGCCTCGCGGCGCTGCTCGCCACGGTCAGGCCGGGGATCACCAGGGACGTCGCCGGGGCGTTCGCCTGCGGGAGCCAGGCGCCGCCAGACCCGTTGCCCTCCCAGACCGAGGCGGCCACCTGGCCGGTGTTGGTCTGCACGTGCAGGGCCAGCGCCTGCGAGCCCTGCACGAACGGGGTGATGTTCTCCGCCACGGACTGGTTCGGCCCGATGGTGATGGCGCTGCTCAGGCCGCTCTGGAGGCCGGTGTCGGTGAGGATGGTCACGTCCGCGCTCGCGGTGAGGTTCCCGGTGTTCATGAGGTAGAGCCGGACCTCGGAGGCACCAGCGGCCTGCCCGGTGCCCACGAACCACATGTCGGAGCCCGGATGGGTGCAGCTGACCAGCCCGGTGCCCGACGCGTCCGACTGCTCTGCCTCGAACCCCTCGGCCATCTTGCCGGTCGCCGCCACCGCGGTGCCGCCGCCCGGTGCGGTCACCGTCGTGACCGCGCCGGGAGTGGAGACCGTTACGGGCTGCGTGCCCTTCGTTTTCGCGGCTGCGTTGGCGCCGCCGGTGGCGGCAGGCGCGGCGAGGACCGCGCTGAACGTGGCCGCGCCGGTGGACGTGGCGGACCCGGAACTGGCGGCGGCCGCTCGCGCAGGCAGCGCGACCATCGAGATCCGCGCGGTGCCTGAGCCCGGCGCGGACGGCGGGCAGGACCTGGTGATCGACGTCACCGCGGCACCCTGGCCGGCTGGCACGGTGACCCCGCTGGCCGCAGGCCGCGTGGCCCACCCGACCGCGAACACGACGGCGAGCGCGAGCAGCACCGCCGCAGGCAGGATGAAGCGGCGCATCAGGACTCGCCGTCCCCGGTTGGGCGGTTGCCCGAACCACGCCAGCGGCTTAGCCGGCCTTGCTTGGCCGCCCGGTGTGAGTGCCTTTCCTGCTTCGCGGGCGGCGCGTTGGCCGGCCAGGCCCCTGACCCGGTCTCTGGATCTGGATCTGGATCTGGATCTGGCGCCACGGTGCCTGTGTCACGGCTGCCGGGGAAGGCATCCCAGCCTGGTGCCTTGCCCCAGTCACCTGACTCCCACGGCGCCATCTCGACCGGCTGCGTTCCCCCCGGCGGTACGGGCTGCGCACCCGTCCCAGAGGCCGGCTGCGCACCCGTCCCAGAGGCCGGCTGCGCACCCGTCCGCGAGGTCGGCTGGGCGCCGGTCCGCGAGGCGGGCTGGGCTTCGGTCCACGGGGTCGGCTGGGCGCCGGTCCGCGAGGCCGGCTGGGCTTCCGTCCACGGGGTCGGCTG
>JAWWPV010001066.1:0-15231 GCA_033854775.1 Trebonia sp. | reverse complement strand
GGCCCCGGTCCGCAGCTACTCGCTGTCGTCGGCCGCCGACGGCGGCACCTACCGGATCAGCGTCAAGCGGGAGCCCCACGGCGTCGCGAGCAGCTACCTGGACCAGGGACTGCGGGCGGGAGCGATCCTTGACGTGGCCGCGCCGCGCGGTGACTTCACCCTCGGCGAAGGCACCGGCCCGGTCCTGCTCATCTCCGCGGGCATCGGCGTCACGCCGGTCCTGTCCATGCTGCACCAGCTCGCCGCTCGCGGCTGCCAACAGGAAGTCTGGTGGCTGTACGGGGCACGCGGACCGCGCGAGCACCCCTTCGCGGCGGAGGCGCAGGCGCTGCTCGCCGCGCTGCCGCACGCCCGCGAGCAGGTGTTCTACAGTGCGGCGACGCCCACCGAGCGCCGCCGCGCCCACGCCGCCGCCGGTCACCTCACCAAGGAGACACTGACCGGGCTTGGCATCCCGCCCGGCGCGAGCGCTTACATCTGCGGGCCTGCCGCGTTCATGGCCGACATGCGGGACGCCCTGACCGCGATCGGCCTCGGCCAGGCCGCGATCCACACCGAGCTGTTCGGGGCACTGGCGTCCATCAACCCGGGGATCACCGGGCAGGTCAGCAAGCCGCCGCACCAGCCGCCTGGCCCGCCAGGACCTCCGCCGCTCGTCACTTTCGCCCGCAGTGGCATCACGGCGCCATTCGGCACCGACTGGCACAGCGTGCTCGACTTCGCCGACGCCTGTGACGTGCCCACCAGGTGGAGCTGCCGGACCGGCGTCTGTCACACCTGCGTCACCCCGCTGCTGTCCGGTGACGTCGCCTACGCACCGGACCCGTTGGAACCCCCGGCCGACGGCCAGGTGCTCATCTGCTGTGCCCGGCCACGCACCGACATTGTCTTGGACATGTAATCGCAAAGGAGGACACATGACAGTGGCATGGGGCAAGGTTGCCCGCGATCAACGCACATTAGTGGTCGCGCCGGGAAATAACGGCTCAGGTTCCCTGTTAACCGGTTAGCAGGCAGATAGCAGCCGCTCACCGGGAGGTTCCGCCATCATGACCGTTCAGGACACCCAGGCCACCGAGTTCGCCGCCGAGTGGGAGCGCTGGCACAAGCAGCACGAGGACCGGCTGGCCGCACCCGACGGCTTCCTCGCGATCACCAGCATCAACTGGCTCAGCGAGAGCCCAGCCCGATTCAGCGATGCCCCGGGCGCGTGGGCGGCCGACGACTCGGGCGTCTGGGTCCTCCTCGACGACGGCGAGGAGCTAGAACTCGACGGCGCGGTGATCCGGGGCAGGCACCACTTCGGCCGGATACCCGAGCGCGGTGGAGTGTTCCCGAGGGACGCCAACGGCGTGTACGAGGTGGCCAGGCGCGGCGGCAACGACATCCTGCGCCCACGCCACCCCGACAACGGGCTGCGTACCGCATTCCGCGGCACTCCCGCCTACGCGCCGGACCCGCGCTGGGTGATCCGTGGCCACTACCGGCCCTTCGAGACGCCGCGCGACACCACCGTGGGCTCGGTGGTCGAGGGACTGCAGCACGTGTACGCGGCGCCCGGCGTTGTCCAGTTCGAGGTCGACGGGCAGCCGCTAGCGCTGACCGCCTTCAACGGCCACGCCGCCGGCACCCTGCACATCCTGTTCACCGACGCGACAAGCGGCGTCACCACCTACGCGGCGAACCGGTCGCTGCAAGTCGCCGCGCCGGATGCGGACGGCACCGTGATCCTGGACTTCAACCAGGCGACCAACCTGCCGTGCGCCTACACCGAGTTCGCCACCTGCCCGCTGCCCCCCGCCGAGAACCGCCTCCCGATCGCGGTCGACGCGGGCGAGCAAGTCCCCTACGAGGCCGGCCAGCCAGCCTGACCCATCGCCCGTGCGCCGTCGGGCCGGCCATGGGCTAACCTGCCTCCCGTACCGAGCCCCTAGTTTCCTGCTGGCCGCCTCAGCGCTTTCAGTCCCCGTCGCCCGGGTGGCCGGTTTCCGGGATGGCGAGGCCGAGCAGGGGTTCGTCGGGCGAGCGGAGGCCCGCGGCGGGCAGCCCGCCCGGGTATAGCTCGCTGACCCTCCTGGCCACGGAGATGGCGGTCTCGACGTGCTCGCGGCGGCTGGCGGCGTAGAAGTCCTGGGCGTCGGCGGCGATCTTGGGACGGGCGTGCAACGGCTTGTCGCTGACGGCGAGCAGGGTGGCGGTGGGGATCCGGTAGCGGAACCCGTTGGCGGCAACGGTCGCCGACTCCATGTCGACGGCCAGGGCGCGGGATGCCCGCAGCTGGTCCTGGACCGTGGACAGGTTCAGCTCCCAGTTCCGGTTGGCGGTGGTGTACACGATGCCCATCCGGCTGCGCAGGCCGCGGGCGGTCAGCTCGCCGAGTAGCAGCGAGTTCAGCGTGTGGTTGGAGACGACGGGAACGCTGAGCGGCAGCATGTCATCGAGCACGCGGTCATCGCGCATGTAGGCGGTCGCCAGCACGAGGTCCCCGATGTTCTGGTGATTGCGCAGGCCGGCGCAGTGCCCGATCATCAGCATCATGTCGGGGCGGAGCACGGCCAGGTGGTCGGTGATCGTCTTGGCGTTCGATGGCCCGACGCCGATGTTCACCATGCTCACGCCCGTGTTGCCGGGCAGCACGTGGTGCCAGGCGGGCATCTGCCTGCCGGGCGCGTCAGGGCCCACGCAGTCGGGCAGGGCGGCGCGGAATTCCTCGACGTGCCACTCATAGTTGGTCAGCAGCACGTACCGCTGGAATAGCCCCGCGCTGGTGCCCGTGTAGTGCTCCAGCCGGTCCATCGACAGCGCCATCCGCTCCGGCGCGAACAGGAACAGCTTCTTGCGCCGCAGGTCCCACTGGGTCTCGTCGACGGCGGGCCCGACCCGCGGGTCGCGCAGGTCAACGGCCTCCCGCCCGCTGGACACGGATATCCGGGCACCGTCGGCCGCCAGCCGGCCCAGCTCACGTTCCAGGTACCACCTGATCGCTTCTGGCGCGGCGAACTCACCCTCGAGCAGGGGATTGTGCACCGACCACGGCCGCTCGACGGCCAACAGCGGGTAATGGCCGGCCGCCGCGGCCGCCTCCATGGCGTCGCACAGCCGGCTGATCTCGGACGCGTGGCCGGCGGCGGGGATCGAAGCGAAGTCCACGGCCATGGCCGGCAGGTCCTCAAGATCCATTTAGCGATGCTATCTCGCGCTCGCGGCGGTTTCCTGGCCGCGCGTGGCTAGCGCCCGCCTCCGTTCGGAATGAAAACTTGAATCTCCCGAACGGAGGCGGCTGACTCACTACCGGATCGCTACTACTTGAAGGCGTCCCTGACGTTCTTGCCGGCGTCCTTGACTTGCTCACCGACCTGTCGCCCGGCACCGTCGACGCGCTCGGCCTGGCCCTTGGTCTCCAGGTACGGATCACCAGTCGCCCGGCCCGCGTCCTGCTTGGCCCGGCCCTTGCCCATCTTGAACCTATTGCGGAGCTTGTCCATGAAGCCCATGTCGCGCCTCCCTTGGTGCGTAGCGCCTCAGCTTCCCGTGACAGAGCTCCCTAACCCTTAATTGCCGCCCGGGCCCCGGGCAGTTCCCTGACCCGGGGGATGACCCGGTGGCCGTAGCGGTCGATGTTGGTCATCAGCCCGGCATGCCGTACTTCAGGTCGAACCTGGCGGCGCCGACGAACGATGGGCCGGGTGACAAAAGAGGCGATTTGCCGGGTTTGCAGGGTTATGACCAACGTGGAAACTCCGCATAACGCGGTAACTTCGCGTCGCGTGGAGAAAAAGCACGTCCTGCACGTGCGGATTTTCCACGCAATGCAGAGTTTCCACCTTAATCGGCGGCGCAGAGCGCAGGAATCAGGGCAAAGCGATTATTCCGAACGGGTTCGGGCTCCGCGCCGCGGCGCCGCGCTAACCCCGCCAGCGGGGTGACCTGGCCGGCCACGCCGCCGGGCCCTGGGTCAGCCGAGCAGTTCCCTGACCCGGGGGATGACCTGGTGGCCGTAGAGGTCGATGTTGCTCATCAGCTGGTCGTGGGTGAAGCCCGGCATGCCGTACTTCAGGTCGAACCTGGTGGCGCCGAGGACGGGGAGGTTGGCGGCGATCTTCGTGGCCACGGTTTCCGGCGAGCCGACGTACAGCGCCCCGTGCGCCCCGGTCTCCCGCTCGAACGACGCCTCGGTGGGGACCGCGAAGCCGCGCTCGGCCGCCATCACGGTGATGATGTCCCGCCAGTGCGGCCAGAACTCCGCCTTGGCCTGCTCGTCGGTGGCCGCGACGTGGCCCGGGGAGTGCACCATCACCGGGAGCGGCGGGCGGCCGTATTTCTCCAGGGCCCGCTGGAACAGCTCCGAGAAAGGGGCGAACCGGGCGGGCGGGCCGCCGATGACGGCGAGCGCCAGCGAGAACCCGAGGCGGGCGGCGCGGAGCACCGACTGCGGGTTGCCGCCGACGCCGATCCACGCGGGGAACGGGCCGGACTCGGTGTGCGGCACCACGTCCTGGCTCAGCAGCGCCGCGCGGGTCTTGCCTTCCCAGGTGACCGGCCCGCCCTTGAGCAGTTCGGCGAACAGCGTGGCCTTCTCGTCAAAGAGTTCCTCGTAGTCGGCGAGGTCGTAGCCGAACAGCGGAAAGGAGTCAATGCTCGATCCGCGGCCGAGGATGACTTCGGCCCGGCCGCCGGAGAGCGCGTTCAGCGTGGAGAACCGCTGGAACACCCGGACCGGGTCGTCGGAACCCAGCACGGTGACCGCCGACCCCAGGCGAATCCGGGACGTGCGGGCCGCGATCGCGGCGAGCACCACGTCCGCGGCCGGCATCGGGAAGTACTCGGTGTGGTGCTCGCCGATCCCGAAGAAGTCCACGCCGGCCTGCTCAGCGAAGACGCCCTCTTCGGCGACGTTGCGGATTGTCTGGGCGTGCGACAGTGCGTTCCCCGCGGCGTCGCCGTTTCTGTCGCCGAAGGTGTCCAGCCCGAAGGTGTACGTCACGGCAAGCTCCTTGCGCTTATCGCCTGTTCGAATTCCGCCCGTTCGAGGACGACGCCGAACACCGGGCCGCCCGGCTCAAGGACTCGGCCCGCCCGCAGGCCGGCCAAGGTCACCGGGTCATAGCCGAGCTGGTCCACGAGCTCAGCGATCACGGCGACCGACCTAGCATCGTCGCCCGCGACGCCGGCCGCCTGCCGGTCGGCGGCGCCCGTCGGCCGCGCCCGGTCCTCCAGCTCGTGGTAGCCGATGTGGTTCAGCGCTTTGACCACGGTCGAGTCGGCCAGCCGCTGGGCCACGATCTCGCTGCTGCCACCGTCTTCGAAGGTCTTCAGCACGCCGTCGCCGGCGGGCCAGTAGTTCATCGCGTCGATCACGAGCTCGCCCGCCAGCAGGCCGGGGTCGAGGTCCATGAAGCGGTGCAACGGCATCGCGAGCACGACGATCCCCGCCCCGGCCACCGCGTCGCTGGCCCACCGGGGCTCGGCCCCGGGGATGACCAACTCGGTGATCAGCTCGATTTCCTCCGGGTCACCCGAGGTAGCGATGGAGACTCGGTAGCCGGCCTTGATGGCCAGCCGTGCGATGACGGGGCCGACATGGCCGGCGCCGAGCACCGCGAGCCTGCCCGGTTCGCCCAGTTGAGCGGTGCTCATTGCTGATCCTCCTTGGCCTGGCTCGGTACCGCCTGCTCAGTGCTGAGGGCGAAAACGGACTTTACCCCGGTTATATTCCGGCCCGTAGAGTGGCGTTATGAACCAGCCCGGCCTGATCCTGGGGCCCCCGCATCGCGAGCGCGCCGACGCCGCGCGCAACCGGCGTCACCTGCTGGCCACCGCGCGGGAGATGCTCGCCGAGCAGGGGGCGGACAAGCTCACGATGGACGCGCTGGCCGAGCGGGCGGGCCTGGGCAAGGGGACGGTGTTCCGCCGGTTCGGCACCAGGGCCGGGATCTTCCAGGCGCTGCTTGACGACGACGAGCGCGACTTCCAGCAGCAAGTGCTTTCCGGGCCGCCGCCGCTCGGGCCCGGTGCCCCGCCGCTCGACCGGCTGATCGCTTACGGCCGCGCCAGGGCCGGCTTCATGACCGGGCACCGGGTGATCGCGCGCGCCGCGCTTGACGGCAGGGAGCCCGCCCCCGGCGGTCAGCAGACTCCCATCTCCCGGGTGCACATCAGGTACCTGTTGCAGGAGTTGCGGCTCGATGCCGCCGACCTGGACGTGCTGGCCCTCCAGTTGACGGCCGCGCTCGACGCCCCGCTGCTCCTGTACCTGTCGGGTGCCGACGACTCACCGGAAACCGCGGAACGCCTCGGCCAGGGGTGGGAAGACCTGGTCCGGCGGGTATGCAGGCCGTGGCGGAACGCCTGAGCGGGCAGCCGGGACTACTAAACGGGGTAAAGTCCGGTTATGCTTAGCCTGGAACGGGAACTTCCGCAGTAGACCTCTGCACCCGATTAGACGGAGGCAACATGCCCCTTACCGGTGAATACGAGCCAAGCCCGATGTCATGGGCCAGCGATCAGGTCGAAACGTACGAGGGCTCCGGCGGCACGGCGGGAACCGACAACAGCGGCAAGCCGGTGATCATCTTGACCTCGGTGGGCGCGAAGAGCGGGAAACTGCGCAAGACCCCGCTGATGCGCGTCGAGCACGACGGCGAGTACGCCGTCGTCGCCTCCCTCGGAGGGGCGCCCAAGCACCCGGTCTGGTACTACAACCTGGTCGCCAACCCGCACGTCGAGCTCCAGGACGGCCCGGCCAAGAATGACTACACGGCCAGGGAAGTCCAGGGAGCCGAGCGGGAGGCCTGGTGGGAGCGCGCGGTCGCGGCCTGGCCCGACTACGCCGAGTATCAGAAGAAGACCACCAGGGTCCTCCCGGTCTTCGTGCTCACCCCGGCAGGCGCCTGACAAGCCGGGCAACTGGGCGTCACGGGCAGCCCGCCGGCTGGCCGGGGTCACCGGTCTACCCGCGCAGGGTCGCGCCCTCCGACAGCGGGCCAACCGTGCGCTCGTAGACGCCCAGCCAGCCGTTGTCGCCAGACGCGGGCGGTGCCGTGAACGCCGCCCGGCGGCGGTCAAGCTCGTCGGCCGGGACGTCCAGGTCGATGACCCGCTTGTCGAGGTCGATGGTGATGATGTCGCCGTTGCGGACCAGGCCGAGCGGGCCGCCCGTGGCGGCTTCCGGCGAGACCTCGCCGACGACGATTCCCTTGTTGACCAGCCCGGACATCTGCCCGTCGGTGACCACCGCGCATTTGTCGCCGAGGCCGGCGCCGTCCAGGGCGAAGATGAACGCCGAGGTCAGGCCCATGCCCGGGCCGCCGCGCAGGCCGATGCCAGACAGGAGGACGACCTCGCCCGCCTGGACCTCCCCGTTCCGCAGTCCCTCAAGGCCGGCGTCCCGCGAATGGTAGATGCGGGCCGGGCCGCTGAACCGGCGCGGCCGCGTGTCGTCGACCGCGAGCTTGACCACGCTGCCCTCGGGTGCGAGCGACCCGCGCAGCACCACGATGGTCGGGTGGTTGGCGAACGGGTCGTCCGCCGGCCGGATGACCTCCTGGTTCCGCACGGTCGCCGCCTCGTAGATCTCGCCCGCCGTGCGCCCGTCGACGGTCAGCGTGTCCGGCCGGAGGAGACCGGACAGCTGCTTCATGACCGCCTGGGTGCCGCCCGCGTCCTCGAGGTCCTCGATGCGCTGCTCGCCGTTCGGCCGCACCGCCGCGACCAGCGGAACGCGCGGCCCGAGCGTCTCGTACAGTCGCCAGATGTCGACGTCGCACTCGGCCTCCACCGCCACGGCCTTCAGGTGCTTCATGGTGTTGATCGAGCCGCTGAGCGCCAGCATGACCGTGACCGCGTTGGCGAACGCGTCCGGCGTGAGCACATCGCGCGGACGCAGGTTCGCAAGAACCAGGTCCACGATCCGCGCGCCCGCGCGCCGCACCGCATCCCACATCGCCGGGCTGTTGGCGCGCACCGGCGTGGTGCCCGGCAGCGTCATGCCGAGCGCCTCGCAGCTGATGTGCATCGAGTTCGCGGTGCCCATGCCCGCGCAGACGCCGGGCCCCTTGATCGCGCTCTCGCTCATCTCGGCGAGTTCCTCAAGGGTGATCTCGCCGGAGGCGACGTGCCCGGCCTTGAGGAACACCTCCTCGATGTCCAGCTTCTCGCCGCGGTACAGGCCGCACGGCTGGTAGCCGCAGGGCACGATCAGCGTGGGGATGTTGAGCCGGGCAGCGGCCATGAGCTGCCCGGGAACGGTCTTGTCGCAGGATGCCAGGCAGATCATGCCGTCCAGCTGCGCGCCCTCGACCGCCACCTCGATGTCCGCGGCGATCAGGTCCCTGGTGGGCAGGATGTACCGGCCGTCCTTGCCGGCGCTGGTGATGAAGTCGCTCGGCGCGGCGGTCCGCACCTCGAACGGCAGGCCGCCCGCCTCCCTGATGGCCTGCTTCAGCGGCCCGACGATGCCGTCCAGGTGGGCGAAGCAGCTGGCCAGGTCCGACGAGCTGTTCACGATCGCGATCTTCGGCTTGGTCATGTCCTCGTCGCTGATGCCGAGGGAAAGCCACTGCGCCCGCCGCGTCGCCCACCGCGAGCTGCCGACCGGCAGGTTGCTCCTGAGTTCCATCGCTACCATTCCTCCCCTAGGTACGCGCCGTCGGCGAGCAGCCGGTCGCGCAGTTGCCCGTAGTCAACCTCACGGCAGCCGCTGCCGCCCTTCAGCGCGAGGTCGGCGGCGGTGCCCGCCGCCTGGCCCATCGCGAAGCACGGTCCGGACACGCGCGCGGCGGACTGTCCGCCGTGCGTCATCGAGGCACAGCGTCCCGCCACGTACAGGTTGTCCACGGCCTGCGGCATGATCATCCGGAACGGAAGCTGGTTGAACCCACGCGGGTTATCGCCTCTCGGGAAGCGGATGTCGACGTCCCCGGCGACGTGCGCCTCGACCGGCCAGCCGTTGACCCCGATCGAGTCGGGGAAGTCGGCGCAGTCCAGGACGTCGTCCTGGGTGAGCTGGTACTCGCCGACGATCCGGCGCGTTTCCCTGATCCCGACCTGCGGGGCGATGTCCACGATGTACGAGTCCGCGAATCCGGGCGTGACGTCCCTGATGAACTCCCACGCGTCCCACGTCTGCCTGCGGCCGATCAGCTCGCCGTAGCTGAGCTGCCAGACGTCCGTGCCGTCCACCGGGCTGCCGTCCGGGTTGGCGAGCTGGCTCATGTTCGCCCGCCACTCAATCGGGTTCCGCTGCGGCCGGACGATGGGCCGCTTGCGCGGGAACTTGTGCGTGCCCGCGGCCTCGGCCTCGTCCATCTTCCCGGCGACCACTTTCCACGCCTGGCCGGCCTTGGCCGCGTCGACTCCGTTGATGCGGAACATCAGCGAAGGGAACAGCATGTCCTGCGCCGTGCTGCCCTTCTCGAAGGGCGCGCCCGACCAGGCCGCCACGTCCCCGTCGCCGGAGCAGTCGATGAACACCTGTCCCCGGATGGCGTGCCTGCCCGACTTGGACTCAACGAACACCGCGCCGATCCGGTCGGCGGCCGTCATGCTGACCCCGGTCACCATCGCGTGGTAAAGCAGC
Organism: Trebonia sp.; assembly: GCA_033854775.1. GTDB lineage: Bacteria > Actinomycetota > Actinomycetes > Streptosporangiales > Streptosporangiaceae > Trebonia. The sequence continues at coordinate 5,654 of JAWWPV010001066.1, read as the reverse complement.
GTGGCGCCGGATCCGCTGACCAGCTCGTCGGCCGCGATCTTGTACGCGGACATGTCGAAGGCCTGGGCCGCTACCCGCTCGCCAAGGGAAAGATGCGGCTCGCTCAGCCCGTCCAGGGCCGTTAGCCGGTCAAGCAGGTCGTCGGCGAGCCCGCGGATGACCCGGCGGTGCTCGCCGTGCACGTTGGCGTGCAGCCCGCAGAACGTGGACAGGCCGCCGGCGGTGCCGGCGCCGCCGAGGTAGCCGTAGCGCTCGATGAGGATCGTCGACCGGCCGGCCCGGGCGGCCGCGGCCGCCGCGGTGATGCCCGCGGGCCCGCCGCCCACCACGACGACCTCGTAGTCCCCGAGTACCGGGGTCTGCCGAGCCGGCTCGGATACCGCCGACCCTGGCTCAGATACCGCTGGCATTGACGTCCTTCCGCTTGAGGATCTCGATGACACCGCGATCGCCGTCGACGCGCACGAGGTCACCCGTCCTGATCACCTCGACCGGGTCCTGGTCGAGCGCGGTCACGCACGGCACGTGCGAGACCACCACGGCCAGGGCGATCTTCGTGTTCATGACGTTGAAGACCATGGCCTTCGGCCCGACGCCCTCGAGCCGGGCCAGGTGGAACACGCCGGACCAGCCGGACGATCCCTTGGCCGCGGGGAACACCAGGACCTTCCCCGCCATGGACTGCCCGGCCAGCTCGTGCCGTGACTCGATGATCGTCCCGGTGCGCGAGTCCACGCCGCCCCAGCCCGCGATGGCCTCGCTAGTGACGAGCGCCTCGCCCTCGCAGACACCGCCGCCGAGGCCGCGGCCGTGTAGTCGAGCACTGGGCACGGTTGCCGTGGTCACAGGTCCCCCTTCCAGCGGCCAGTCACCGCGGCGTCGACGCACTCGCGGGTGTCGCCGAACCAGCCCTGCACGCCCATGATCGCGGGCAGGTAGTGCGCCTGCTTGGCCGAGTCCGTCACGACCACGCGGGTGCCGTCGGGGACGAAGCGCCCCATGGCCGGGCAGGTGTCGCTCATCAGCACCCCGCCGGCCGCGCGCAGCCGATCGCCGTAGCCGCTGCGCTCGGCCAGCAGCCGGATGCCGCGGGGGGTGAACAGCCACAGCTCCGTACCCGGCGCGACCTTGCGGTCGCCGAGCAGGTCGCAGACGTCGCGGATCTGGTCGAGGCTGGCGTGCGGGCAGCCGATCATCACCAGGTCAACGGCCGTGTCGGTCGCCGTGGTGTTGAGCCGCGCGTAGGCGGCTGCCCGCTCGGCGGGGCCGTATTGCACGGTAATCACGGGCTTCTTGCCCGGTCCGCCGAGCGCCTGCGCCAGCGTGTGCGCCTCCGCGGTGACGCCGGGGATGTGGTACATCTCCACGCCGCCGGACGTCGCGGCGGCGGCACCGAAGTGCTTGAGCTTCACCAGGTTGGGCGTGTCCGTGATGCCGGTGAGCACGGGCACGGTCTCGCCGGCGACCTTGCCGACGGCGTAGCCGAGCAGCCCCCAGTCCCGGTTGGTGCTAACGTCCACGGTCACCTCGACGTGGACCGTGGCGTGCCTGCTGCCCGGGAGGTGGTACCCCCAGTACGGGATCTTCCCGGTGAGCATGGCCGCGGCCGCGCTCTCCCTGCCCTCGACGTTCGTCATCGCGCCGAGGACCGAGTTGATGTAGATGACGGCGGAGGACTCCATCCAGGCGCAGTGCTCGCCGCGCGTCGGCACGTTCCCGACCTGGTACGGGGTGCACGTATTCATGAGGTGAATGCCGTGCCTGGCGCTGTAGGACTCGCTGTCCAGGATCGCCTCGCGAGTCTCCTCCGGCACGCCCTGCACCTGCCACTCGACCGTGTCCATCGGCCCGATGAGCTGGCAGCTGTGCGCGCGCACCCGGGGAATCTCGAACCCGCCCGGGCTGTCCAGGCTGATCTGGGCGAACACGTCGTCGAGGGTGCCGCCGGCCAGCTTCCGCTGCTGGGCGTTGAAGATGTTCGCACCGCAGACGTTGTCCGTATCGATCAGCCGCTCGGCGCCGAGCACCTCGCCGTACTTGACGAGCAGCTCCATGGCCGCCTGGACAGCGGGTCCCTCCTGCCCGTCAAGCATCCGCCGCTCGTCGTCAGCCAGGATCACGATGCCTCTCCTCCCGCAACAGTTCCTCCAGCCACGGGCGACGCCGCGGACAGGGACGCCCCGGCCCGGGTCGCGGCGGCCTGGCCGGCTTCCTCGGCGAGCGTTCCACCGGTCACCGTCTCCGGCCCGATCCAGGCGCCGGCCGCGAACAGCACGCCGCCGAGCACGATCAGCACGAGCGGCGCGTAGTCGTAGGGGATGACGTGCTGGAGGACGCCGATCCAGACGCTGTACATCGAGGGCAGGATGAGGCTGACGGTGTACGCCGTGCCGTAGCCGGAAGACCGGATGCCCTTGCCGAAGCGCTCGTTCAGGTACACCACGATGCAGCCGAGCGGCCCGTTGACGCAGATAAAGCCGATGATCGCCAGGATCGCGATGGGCAGGAACGAGGCGCCGCCGTTGGCGAGCACCACCATGAACGCGTAGGCGAGCGAAGCGATCACGATGACCGCCGCGGCGCTCCAGATCAGCGTCGGCCTCCGGCCCACGCGCTGGCTGAGCGCGGCGACGCCGATCATGGCGATGATCGTCGCCACGTTCGCCACGATCTCCATCGTGGAGACGTCGGAGGCGTTCTGGTGGAGTACCCCGATGAGCATGCCAGGAAGGAAGGAAAGCATCATCTGCGCGGCGAACCACATGCCCGTCATCAGCAGGAAGACCTGGAGCAGGTTACGGAAGTTAGGACCGGAGAAGAGCTCAACTAGCGGAGCCCGCTGCGACTGCCTGTCCTTTGCGAGCGCCTTGACGTCCACCTCGGGAACGCGCGAGTAGTACACCAGGTACCCGATGCCGAGCAGCACGCCGAAGAAGAACGGGAGCCGCCAGCCCCAGGACTCGTACGCGGGCGGCGCGATCTGCTTAAGGGCGGTGAGCTGGACGACGCTGATAAAGATGATCGCGACGGGCGCGCCCGCGGAGACCACGCCGCCGACCAGGCCGCGCAGCCGCGACGGGCTGCGCTCGATCGCCAGCGGCACCGGGCCGGCGTAGCCGCCGCCGAGGAAGACGCCGTCGATGAACCGGAGCGCGATGAGCGCCACCAGGGCGCCGTACCCCCACGTGCTGTAGCCAGGCAAGCAGGCAACCACGAGGGTGGTGACCGTGAAGCCGGCGCCGCAGATCATCGTGACCCGCTTGCGGCCGATCTTGTCGCCGAGGTGGCCGAAGATCGGCCCACCGACCGGCCGGGCGAGCAGGGTCACCGTGAAAATGACGCTGACCAACGTAACTTTTGTCGTAGTGGCCATTGTGCTCGGCTCGAAATAGTTCATCGCGGCCGGCAGGATAAATGCTGGAACGTAAATGTCGTAGCTGTCAATCAGCAGGCTAAGAACGCCGCCGATAATAGAGCTCTTGGCGGCCTGAGAAAGGCCTGCCTGAGCGTCTTGGGAGGTCACGGGCATGTCGTAGCGAATCCCTTCGGATGGATGGCCGCGATAACGAGCACCTTAGATTCGCGTGACGACTGTGTAAAATCATAGTTGTGGCTAGGTGCCATAAGGCAGTCTTATACCTGGACTCGATGAGTTATGGTGCTGGCCGCGTTACCACCTGGCTGGTTACAACTCCGCGGCGAGCGCGGCCAGCGCCTTGCGGAGCCAGGCGTGCGCGGGATCGGCGTCCAGGTCCTCGTGCCACCACAGGGCTTCCACGATGGGGTCGGGCTCACCGGGGCACGGGCAGACGCGCAAGCCGTCCTGGCCGGCGAACCGCGCGGCGAGCCGCCGCTGCATCAGCGCCACCCGGCTGCCGGTCGCCACCAGCCGGGGGACCGCCAGGTAGCTTTCCACGCCGATCGCGACCTGCGGGCGGATCCCCAGCCGCGAAAGCTGGCGGATGGCCGGCGGCGGCGCCAGCGGGGAATTCTGCGTCCGGTAAAAGGGCACGACCCATTTCAGGTCCTGGAGGTCCCGCAGGCCGAGCGAGCCGCGGGAGGCGAGGCGGTTCTCCGCCGACATGACGCAGACCCATTCGTCACGGAAGAGCTCGGCGGACCGCACCAGGGGAAGAGTCTGAGTCCGCTCGGGCGCCACGATGCCGTCCACCCACCGGATGAGGTGCGGCATGTCGAGCGCGAGCGCCTCGCGGGCCAGGCGGATGTGCAGGGACGCGTGCGGTGCCTGCTCTTCGAACAAGCGCGACAGCTGTCCGCCAAGCACGGCGACCGTGTAATCGGCCATCATCAGCGTGAACTCGCGCCGTGTCGAGGCCGGATCGAAGTCGGCGCCGGCGGAGAACAGTTGCTCGGCGGCCGCGCAGATCTCCTCGACCTGCCGCTCCAGCTGCACCGCGAGTGGCGACAGGACGTAACCACGGCTGACCCGCACCAGCAGGTCGTCGCCGAAGTGCCTGCGCAGCCGGGACAGCGCCGCGCTGACCGCCGGCTGGGTGACACCGACGCGCTCCGCCGCCCTGGTCACGTTGCGCTCTCGCAGCAACTCCCTGAGGACCAGGATGAGGTTAAGGTCCAGGCTCGCCAGCTGAGCGGCGCGACGTGTCATCCCGCACCACACGCAACTACCATGGCCCCAATTTTACCCGACAAAACGGATAGCAGGGTTGAAAGGGGAACCAGGAATCCGTTCGAAAAACTCAAGGGCATCAGCCAGAACGGATCCCCGGTTCCCCCGCAACCCCACCCGTCTTCCCGGGGCATCGGCTCGGCGACGCACGGCTGGGCCGAGTCGCCGCGGGGAGCCGAATCGGCGGGGATCGCCCGCGGCTAACTGACCCAGGTGCGTGCCGTCAGGCGGGCGCTGCCCCGTCAGTCGCTCGGTTCGCGCTGCGCGCCCAGGGTGAAGCGGACCTGGCCTTGCGCGTCGACCTGTGCGTCGAGAACTTTGTCGTCGAGGTAGGCGGCGGCTGGCGGGTCGAGGAACACGCGCGCGCCGGAGATCTCGACGACCTGGTCATTGTCACCGGGTTCCGCGGCCGCGGCGAGCTGCAGCCCGCTCGCGGCAGCATCGGACGCGGACTGCGTGATGCGCAGGCCGGTGCCGTCCGGAGCCTGGGGCGTGTCGGTGACGGACTTGACGACCTCAGCGGCCGCCTCAGTCAGGACGAGCATGATTGGTCACCCTTCGTTTCTCGTCCAGCAGATCCTACCGAGGCTACCCGCAATATAACGAAATCAACACGACGGCGCCCGCTGCCGGGTGATCGACGTTGGAGTCGTACTGCCTCAGGCGCGGAGCCAGGCGTCTAGCCGGGCGCGGGTCGGCGAGGTCGCGGGCCCCGGGCGGGTGACCGCGAAGGCAGCGGCCGCGTTCGCGCGGGCGGCGGCGCCGAGCGGGTGAAGGCCGTCGGCCAGGGCCGCGAGGAACACACCGGAGTGCGCGTCGCCCGCCCCCGTCGTGTCGACGGCGGTTACCGTAGGGGCCCGCACGTGGACGGCCGCCGGCGATGCGAGCAGGGCGACATAGCAGCCCGCCGCGCCGGCCCGGACGAGGATGTTCGCGGCGGCGCCGCGAGCGAGCAGCCGGCGGGCCGCTTCGGCGGGGTCGCCAGGCGCGTCCGCCGAGCTGGTGT
>JAWWPV010001065.1:0-4003 GCA_033854775.1 Trebonia sp. | reverse complement strand
CAGGGTGAGCCGCGCGTCGGCGAGCGCGTCCATGGCCTCCCTGCTCGCCGTCCTGAGCCGGCCCGCGGCCCGGCTCAGCTCCGCCGCGACCGCCTCGGCCCTGGCGGAGACCTCCGCCGCCGCGCGGAGCCGCGCGGTCGCGAGCACGATCGCCTCGTGCCGGGCGAACAGCTCAAGCAGCTCCGCGTCGCTCGGGCCGAACACCCGGCGGGAGTCCCGGCTGAACACGATGCAGGCACCGATGACCCGGCCGCGCCATTCGAGCGGGACGCCGATGACACCGCACAGCGTGGCGCGCTCGGGATCCGCGACATGCCCGCTGGGCACCTGGTCGTAGCGGTCGAACCAGACCGGCCCGCGCCGCGCCACCACCGTCCCCGTCATTCCCTCGGTCAGCGGGAACACCTGGCCCGACTGACAGGCCACGCCGATGTCGGCTTCCTTGCGGTACGTCCCCGCCGTCTCGTCGACGCTGCAGATCGAGCCGGCGTCGCAGCCGAGCAGTTCGGTGCAGCGTCGTAGCACGCGCTCAAGCTCCGGGCGCGGCGAGAAGTCAACAGCCAGGTCCTCCGCGGCGGACACAGGCCCTCCGAATCTGCGACGGCGTTGTCAGGCAGCCGCGCGGATCGTGTCGGCGGCCTGCTTCCGAGCATCACGCGCCAGGTTGCCCACGTCAAGGATTGTCGGCAGATGCCAAATACGAGCGGTACGCCTGGTCCCTTGCGTGGCCATAGCAGCAAGCCGTCTACCCAGCCCGGGCTTTCCCCGCTATAACCGGAGGCAGGGGCGCGCTGGTCATGGCCGAGCCTGGCGCTCCGGCGACACGGACTTCGCCGCGGCCGGCGCAACGGAGGCGAGCTTATGAAGCTTGGCACGGTATCGGTAGACGGCGCGCAGCGAGTCGCGGTCGCGGTCGACGACCTTGGCGAGCGGGCTGTCCTGCTCTACGCCGGCCTGACCCTGGCCGACCTGATCGAGGACTGGGCGGCAGCCCGGCCGTCCGTCGAGCGAGCGACCGCGGACGGCGCCCGCAAGGCTGTCCCGGTCAGCACGCTGACCTGGCTCCCCCCGGTTCCCCGCCCGGGCAAGGTCATCTGCGTCGCGCTCAACAACAGCGCCAACGTCGACCGGATCATGAGCGGCCCGGACAAGCCGGCCACGTTCAACAAGCCTGGCACGTCCCTGCTCGGCCACGGCCAGCCCATCCGGCTGAAGAAAGAGTTCGGCCGCGTCCACCCCGAGCCCGAGCTCGCCGTCGTCATCGGCACCGGGGGCGCCGACATCCCGCTGTCGGTGGCGATGGACCACGTCTTCGGCTACACGATCATCAACGACCTCACCTCGCCGACCATGCGGGCGCAGGACACGTTCCACTACCGGGCCATCCACCCTAAGCAGGACGGGTCCGAGGGAATCGAGTACGTCGACACCTGGGTCACTTACTCCGGCCGGTACAAGGGCAGCGACGGGTTCGGGCCGATCGGCCCGTGGATCGCGACCGCCGACGAGATCCCCGACCCGCACGCCCTCACCGTCACCTGCGTCCACCAGGGCCGCGTGATCACCGAGGACTCCACGCGGAACCTGCTGCACAAGGTCGCCGACGTGGTGTCCTACATGTCCGAGTACCAGACGCTCGAGCCGGGCGACATCATCGCCATGGGCACCGCGCTCAAGGCGTCCTCATCCGGCGGCGGCGCCGTGCAGAACGTCAACCTCACCAAGCTCGGCGGCCCGATCGAGGTCACGATCTCCGGCATCGGCACCCTCAGCAACCCGGTCGAGATGCGGTGACGAACCTACCCGCCGCCATCTCGACGGCCCTGCTCCGCGCGGAGGTCGACGCCGTCCTCGCGGACTGGGCCTGGCACCTCGACCACGGGGACTACGACACCGTGGTCGAGCTCTTCACGGAAGACGCCCTGTTCGTCACCGGTGCCGTGGAGCTTCGCGGCCGGTCCGCGATTAAGAACCGGTACACAGAACGGGTTGTGGTCAGATCCACCCGGCACATCTACAGCGGCCTGCGGGTATACCCCGTGGCGTCCGATTCGAATGCCGCGGCCGACGGCCGCCCCGCGCAGGTCCGCGCCCGTTCCACCTGGGTCAACTTCGCGGCCAACGCGCCCGCCCCGGTCCACGACGTGGGCGTCTACCTGGTCGCCGACTTCGACGACGTGCTGGCCTGGTGCGACGACGACCGCTGGCGGATCAGCGAGCGCCGCATCATCCCCGTCTTCCGCGACCCGTCCCGCGCCCCGCTCACCGCCTGACCGATTCTTTCCTCCCCGGCGGCCCCAGAGCCATCGCGGAGCGGCGGCCACGGGGACCACGAACCCGTTCGGGATCACTGGTCTTAATCGGCGGCGGAGCTCCGGCGGAAGGATCGCGCGCCATCGATGAGCTGTGTTGGTTTCTCTACGTAGCTGCATGGTAACTATTGGTAGCGATTACCGGAGGCTGCGAGAGGGCGCTAGATCATGCCGGAACCTGTGACGCGCGACCAGAAGTATCTGCCGGGGCTTGACGGGCTGCGCGCGCTCGCCGTGGCGGCGGTGGTCGCCTATCACCTCGGCTACGGGTGGGCGCAGGGCGGACTGCTCGGGGTCGGCGTGTTCTTCACGCTCAGCGGCTACCTCATCACCGACATCCTGGTCGGGCAGTGGGCGGCGCGCGGGCGGATCAAGCTCGGCGACTTCTGGCTGCGGCGGGCGCGGCGGCTGCTGCCCGCGCTGTTCGTGATGCTGGCGGTCGTCACGGTCTGGGTGAACGTGTTCGCCAGGTCCTTCATCCCCGGGTTCCGCGGGAACGTCGTCGCGTCCGTGTTCTACGTGAGCAACTGGTGGTACATCGGACAGCACTCCTCCTACTACGCGCGGTTCGCCCCGCCGACGCCGCTGGACCACCTGTGGTCCCTCGCCGTGGAGGAGCAGTTCTACCTGATCTGGCCGTGGGTCGTGCTGCTACTGGTGTGGCTCGCGGGACGACTGCGCAAGCGGAAGCGCGGGCTCGTGGACGGGCTCGGCGGGCTCGCCACCCCCGTAACGGAGCCGGGCGGCGGCATACCGTACCTGACCAGGCGGTCCCGCCTGGCGCTCGCCGGCGTGACGCTCGCCCTCGCCGCCGGCTCCGCGATCCTGATGGCCTGCCTCTATCACCCGGGCTATGACCCGACGCGGGTGTACGAAGGAACGGACACGCGAGCCTGCGGCCTGCTGATCGGCGCGGCGGTCGCGATGGTCTGGCCGACCCGCAAGCCCGCCGTCGGCGGGACGAGCGCCGACCGCAGGGTGCCCGTGGCCGTTCGGTGGCTGCTCGACGCGGCGGGGATCGCCGGGCTTGTCGTCATCGGGCTGCTGGTGTGGCGGACGAACGAGTACTCGGACTTCATGTTCCAGGGCGGTCTCGTGGTGCTGTCGGTGGCCACGGCGGCGACGGTCGCCGCGGTCGTGACGCCGGGGTCCCTGCTCGGGCGGGCGCTCGGCTGCCGGCCGCTGCGCTGGACCGGCGTCCGGTCCTACGGCATCTACCTGTGGCACTACCCCGTGATCGTGCTGACCACGGCGGCGGGCGCCGCCGACAGCCCGGTGAGCCTGGGGCGGGCGGCGGCCGTCGTCGCGGGGACCGTGGCCGCGGCCGCGCTGTCCTGGCGCGCGATCGAAGAACCAATCAGGCGCGGGGCCCGGCTGCGCTGGGTCACCCCGGTCAGATCAACCGAAACAAGCGATGTCAAGGCAACAGGAGGCGCTGACGTGACAGGTGAGCCAGACAGGAACACAGCTGGCGGTGGGTGGCGCCCCAGCTGGCTGAGGCGGCCAGGGCTACCTCATTCGCCGCAGGCGATCGGCGGGATGTGCCTGCTCGGCGCCGCCGTACTCGCCGCGGGCGTGACCGCGTCCATGCGGCTGACTTCGGAGACCGCGCACCCCGCGGCGCAGCCGCCAGGCTCGACAGCCTCGACGGACAACGCACGGCTGTCCAACTCAGCCGGCGGGCCCGCGGG
>JAWWPV010001064.1:0-5557 GCA_033854775.1 Trebonia sp. | reverse complement strand
GGGCACCACATTGCTCTTGCCAGTTGGGGCGCGTCGCGGCCAACCTCTTTGGGCTTTGACATTGCTCTCACGGGTGGACGGGCGCGTCGGCGCAGCGATCTATTGGCCCTATGGCCCCGCGGGCCAGACGTGTTCTGGCCCTTTGGGCCCGCGGCACCGGTCTATTGGCCCTGGGGTCCCGAGGGCCGGGACGGTCCTGGCCCTCGGGACCCGAGGCGCGGGCGATCCCTCCCGCGACAGCGGCAGAAGCGCGGGGCGGGCTTAGGCGGCGCTGAAGTTGCCTGGGATCGAGGTGGTCAGGGGGGCCGCGGCGGTGTCTGCCGGGAGGGTGGACGGGTTCACCAGCGTGCTGCCGGCTGGGCCGGCCTCGACCGCCATGTGGGTGGCGCTGCCCGCCAGGTACTGGGACCAGGACCAGAACCATTCGGTCCAGCCGTCGTCCCACTTGCCCGCCTTCGAGCTGCTCGTGATCGTGATCGGGTCGCCCGGTATCGCCATGTTGTAGTAAGTCTGCGCGTCCGCTGGGGCCAGGTTCACGCAGCCGTGGCTGACGTTGGACTCGCCCTGGTTGACGACCGACCACGGTGCCGAGTGGTAGTAGTCACCGCTGAAAGTGAACCTGACCGCCCAGTTGACGAGCTCGTTGTAGTAGCCAGCGCTACCCTTCTTGCCACCGCCGATCATGCGGACCGGGTTGGCCTTCTCGACGGTCAGGTACGTGCCGTTCGGCGTCGGCGTGACGGACTTGCCGGTCGAGATCGGCCAGGTGTAGGTCAGCTTGCCGCCCACGTAGACCTGCGTGCGGAAGGTGCTCGTGTTGGCGACGGCGATGACCGACTGGCCGATGTTGAACGTCTGGGCGAGGTCGTGCACCCCGTACACGCCCGGTGCGCCTTGCACGCCGTCCAGGTGGCTCGAGAAGCTGACCGTGGTGTTGGCGGGCCAGTAGTCCCGCGGCCGGAAGTCAAGCTGCTCGCTGCCGTCCCAGTACCACGCGCCGACGACCGGCTTGGAAGTGGTGAGCGTGAGCGCCCGCTCGACGGCCGCCTTGTCCGTGATCGGGTGGTCGAACGTCAGCATGATAGGTATGCCGACCCCGTAGGTGGCGCCCGCCCCCTCGAAGATCTCGGTGTGGAACGCCGTCGACGGCGTCAGCGTGGTGAACTTGCTGGTCGCGGTGACGGGGTGGCCAGCGGAGTCGGTCCCGGTGGCGTTCACCGTGTAGGACTGCCCGGTGGGCAGCGCGTACGTGCTGTGCCAGTCACGGGAGTTCGCGCTGAGCGTGCCGGTGACGGGGTCGGCGTTCGTGGTCTTGACCGACACGGCGCTGATCTTGCCGCCGCTGACGGCGGTGACCGTGATGCCGTCGGACGGGTTGGCGTCCTTGCTGCCGGGGGCGGGGGAGATCTGCAGGTACTTGGCGACCGTCGACGCGGGCCTGCTTGCGACCGCCGTCGAGTTGAGCTTGCTCGCAACCGGCGCGCCGCCCTGGCAGGCGGTCGCGAGCAGCGCCGCGGTGGCGGTGAGCGTGACCGCGGCAATGCGGCGCGCCCGGCGGGTTAGTCGGCTCGATGTCGTGCGGTGGCAGCCGTACACGTATCTCGCTCCTTTGTTCTCCCGGGGGGCGCCCCCGTACCCGGAGGTGCGGCGCTGTCGTGCACGGGTGGGGGCGGGGGCTTCGGGAAGGTCTAGCTTATCCGCCTTCTGCCGGGCCGGCCGGGCTGTCGGCGGAACGGCGCCCGCGCTGCGAAGCGCCTGCCCGGGAGGCGGCAGCCTGCGCGGCCGCGAGGCAGAGCGCCAGCGCGGTCGCGGCGACGATCACCCACTCGGGCCACGCACCGACCCGTTCGGCCATCGTCTGGTAGGTGAGCAGCGGGACGCGCGCCTCGAGTTCGGCTTGCTGCCACAGGCCGCTGCGCTCGATCACCTGTCCGTTCTGAGCGATGATCGCGCTGTAGCCGGTGGTGGAGGAGTAGACGATCGCGCGGTCGAACTCGACCGCGCGGATCCGGGCCATCGCGAGCTGCTGCCCGCTCTCCTCGGAGGTTGGTCCTTCCCGTTCGTACGTCGCGTCATTGCTCTGGATTGCCAGCACATTCGAACCGGCGGTGACCTCGGAGCGCACGAGGTCGTCGAAGGCGACCTCGTAGCAGATGACGTCGCCGAGCTTGATCTGGCCGACATCGAAGACCACGGTCTGGTGGCCTGGGGTGAAGTCGGTCGGCAACAGCTGGGTCAGGGACGTTATCTTGCTGATCAGGCCACGGAACGGGAGGAACTCGCCGAACGGCACCAGTTGCCGCTTTACGTAGATGGTCGTCGGCCCCTTGCCCGGCAGCCAGAGCACGCCTGCGTTGCGCAGCGGGTTCTGCAGCACGGCCCCGACCAGGATGGGACGGCCGATGGCGCTGGCCGCGCTCGCGATTTCGTCGTAGACCTGCGCGTCCTGGGTGGGGTCGACGTCGGTGGAGTTCTCCGGCCAGACCACGAGGTCCGGCCGTGGCAGCGTGCCCGCCGCGACCTTCGCGGCTAGCTTGCCGGTGGCGGTCGCGTGGTTGAGGGTGACCTGCAGCTCGTCGCCCAGCTGAGCGGCCAGCGAGCCGCGCGCGCGTGGCACGTTGCCCTGGATGGCGGCGACTTCGGCGGTCTTAGTGTTCGCGGGCACCTGGTCGAGGGGCAGCACGGCGGGCAGGCACGAGACCCCCGCCGTGGCCGCGAAGGCGACTGCCGCGATCGCGGTGCGCCGCCACCGGCCCGCGCGCCACCCCCCCGTGCGATTGGCCGTCAGGGTGGTGAGCACGATCCAGGCGAGCGTGGTGCCGGTGAGTGCGACCACGAAGGAGAGCACGGGCGGCCCGCCGATCGCCGCCCAGCCCTGCGTCGGCAGCCCGGCCTGGCTCATCGCCAGCCGGCCCCACGGGAAACCGCCCCACGGCCAGCGGTCCCTAAATGCCTCGGCGGCCACCCACCAGCCGGCCACCGCGAGCGGCCACCAGCGCAGGTTGAGTAGCAGCCGCTGGGCGATAGCGAACACCGCGAAGATCAGCGCCAAGGCGATGGCGAGCGCGACCAAGGCGAACCAGGCGACGTTGATGACCCAGGCGAGCAGCGGGAAGAAGAACGCGAGGCCGAAGACGAGGCCGACGGTGAACGCGCCGCGCAGCGAGCGGCCGTACAGGACGACGACGAGCAGCGCCGGGCTGAGGACCGCGAGCGGCCAGACGCCGACCGGCGGGAACGCGGCGGCGAGCAGCAGGCCGCCGGCCAGCGCGAGGGGCAGCGCCCAGCGCAGCCGCAACAGCGGCGGGGTGGCGCGCCGCGCCTCGGCCTGGCGGTCAGGCGCCGCGACGCTGGTGTCCGTGGCGCCCGGTTCGGCGTCCGGCGGTCCAGTGATCACCTACGCAGGGTAGACGGCGACCAGGGGTCGACGCGAAGCGGGCAACTTTGCTATTTACCGTGAACATGGCAATCCGTTGCGTTATATTCGGTGCTGCTAATGCAGCAACCGGGGGGCCGGTGCTTTGAAGTCTTTTCATCCTGGCCATGGTGGCCTCCAAGACCTCCAGGCGGGAAAGGCGCATCTTCGCGTGCTTTACGCATGCGTACGGGGCTTGGCATGCGTGGACGGACTGTGCTGTGATTCGCATTCGCTATAGGGACTTTTCTGCCGGAACGCACGATGTGGCTGGACTGCACGGCAGGGTTGAGCGCTGCGCGCGGGGGGTCACGGTTTGCCTGCTTCCCGGGCTGACCGCCTGGCAGCGCAGGGCGGTGATCCGGCGGCTGCGGCAGGAAGCGAGCCGGGGATTCGGCCCGGCGCTGCCGCTGCCGCAGCTGGCGATCGCGCTCGGCCTCGACCGGGTACGGACGGCCGCCAGGATCGTCAGGTCGATCGTGCGGCTGCATCCGGCGGTGACGCTCGTGCCCAGTGCCTTCGTCGTGGCCATGGTGGCGCTGTTCGTGATCGCCGCTGGCGACCGGGCCGCCATCGCCCCGGGCAGGGGGGGCGGACTCGCGGATGCCGTCGCCGTCCGCGGTGGCGTCGCGAGGGCCTTGGCTCAGGGCTGCAGTCAGCTCGCCTGCTGCCGCCCGGCGGCAGGCGCGGTACCGCGCACCGCCCACCGGCCAGGCCCGTTGGACTTCGCCCGGTAGAGCGCGGCGTCGGCGTCGGCGATCAGGGTCGCGGACGCGGGCGAGCCCGCCGCGCACTCGGCGATGCCCGCGCACGCCGAGACGGCGACCCACCCGACGCGTAGCGGAACCGGGCGGCGGACCTCACCGAGGATTCCCGTAGCGAGCGCGATCATCGCGCCGATGCCGGGGGAGGCCTCGGCCACCACGACGAACTCGTCGCCGCCGATGCGCCCGGCGAGGGCGCCGTGGCCGCGCGCCGTCTCGCCGATGCGCCTGGCCACCGTCACGAGCAGCTCGTCGCCCGCCTCGTGGCCGTACCGGTCGTTGATCGCCTTGAAGCCGTCGAGGTCCAGGTAGCAGAGGCCCGCGCTGGTGTCCCGGCCGGCCTCAAGCGCGGCGGCCAGCCTGCCGAAGATGGCGGCCCGGTTGGGCAGCCCGGTCAGCGGGTCGTGGGTCGCCTGGTGCCTGAGCTGGTCGCTGATGATCCGCTGCGCGTCCAGTTCCGCGCGCCTGATGGACTCCTGCTCGGCGAGGGTCCGGTCGCGCAGCGCGCGCACGTAGCCGTTCGCCAGCGCCTCCGTCACCTCCGCGACGCGTCCGTCGAGGCCGCCCATGGCCGGTGCCAGGGCGAGCGCGTGCTGGCGGAGCAGTTCCGGTAGCCGCATGATCAGCACCCGCAGTGACCGGCCGAGAACGTCGGCGCTCACGAAGTCCGCCTTCACCAGCGCGTGCCCGACAGCGGCGGCCTGCCGGGGCCGGAACGGGTGGCCGAGGACGATGGCGACGAGCGCGGCGGACTGGGAAGTCAGAAATCTCCGAGCGCTGGCGATGTCCATCGGCATGCCGTTCGCGTCGGCCAGCCTGTCGTCTCCGCTGACGGTCAGCGCCGTGAGCCACACGCGGGCTAGCTGCGCCGCTGGCGCGGCACCGCCGGCAGACGGTGCCATGACTGCCGTCTCGGCCATAGATGTGCTCCTGTTCGGAACCAATGGAACCAACGGGACCAGCGTGCTATTGATCTCGTCCGTCACTATAGGCGATGCGACCAATACAAGTAGTGCTTATTCTATTTTCTGTGACCGCTTGCTCGCGCTCAGTACTCCCCGCGCTCGCCGGCGGTCCGGTTGCCCTTCTCCGGCTAATCCGTGGTGTCGGGGTAACTATCTGTCCGGGTAGCGTGGGCCTGGTGACCGAGACCCAATCAATGGCCTGGACGGATGGGTGACTGAGATGGCCGGTGTGGACAGCGGGGACGCGACGGACGACGCCGCGGCGCGGCGGGCGGCCGAGGTCGCCGTCGAACTGTCGGAGGCCAGCGGCCCGACGGATAACAAGCGGATCGCCGCGAGGCTGCACGGGGTGGCGGACCTGACCACGTCCGCGGCCGCGTACGCCGCCGCGAGTGCTCGGCGGGGCGCGGGCA
>JAWWPV010001063.1:0-7540 GCA_033854775.1 Trebonia sp. | reverse complement strand
ATCGAGTGCTCGATGCCGTTGTCGTTGGAGTCCACGCCGATCAGCGGGATGTTGGCCGATTCGATCTGGTGGTAAATGCCGGCGGTGGCACCGGAGTCCAGCGTCCAGGAGCCGATGATGTCCGGGTGCTCCTGGAGCATGGTGTTCATGTTGGTGATCTGGACCGAGGACTCCACGTTGGAGTCGTAGGCGGTGACCTTGCTGCCGCTCAGCTCGGCTGCCTTCTTCATGCCGGCCACCATGTCCTGCTGTCCCGCCTCGGCCATCACTGGCGACGCCCAGTCGATGGTGAGCGCCTTGTCGCCGCCGCCGGTGGTGGCCGCGACGGAGGCGCCTGCCGACGTCGCGCCGACCGAGCCGGCCGGGGAAGCCGACGATCCTCCTGAACTCGAGCAGGCGGCCAGCACAACGGCCGCCAGCGCCGCAGCGCTGGCGCCGATCAGTCTCTTGATATGCATGAAATACCTCTCTCAGGGGGTAATTGATCTCGCGGACAGACGCGAAAGGGGTTGCGAAAGCGACAGGTAGCCGCGGCGCGCGTGCGGCGGGCCGGTGGTGGTGAAGACGGGGTGAAGACGGGTGGCGGTGCAGCGGGGCGCTGAGCGCGCCGGGCGGGACCTAACGCTGGATGGGCGTCAGGGCCGGGCGGAACCAGCGCTGGAACCAGCCGCGGTCCCTGGCGGTGGTGATGGCGACCGCGAGCAGCAGGATGGCGCCGTTCACGCAGCCCTGCCAGAAGGCGGACACCTGGCTGAGGGTCAGGCCGTCGGCGACCACCCCGAGGAACAGCACGCCGATGGCGGTGCCGAAGACGCCGCCCTCACCGCCGCTGAAGGCGGTGCCGCCGATCAGCACCGCGGCGATGACGGTCATGATCTGGGTGGGGTCTACGTCCGGGGAGGCCCCGGTCAGCCGGGCGGTCTGGACGATACTGCCGAGGCCGGCGGTAAGGCCCGCCAGCACGTAGATGGCGCACACCATGCCGGCCACGTTCACGCCGTTGATCCGGGCCGCCTCCTGGTTGGAGCCGACCGCGAACAGCGACCGGCCAAACGGGGTGTAGCGGAGCACGCCGGCGGCCACCAGGACGAGCAGCACGTCGAAGATCATGATGTACGGGATGCCCGCCACCCGGCTGTTCACGAAGTCGTAGAACAGGCTGAAGCCCTTGGTCCCGTAAACGCTGATGGTGCTGCCGTGGTCGGTGACCAGGGCGGCGCTGGAGTAGGCGGACATCGCGGCCAGGGTTACCACCAGGAACGACATCTTCACCCAGCTGATCAGGATGCCGTTCAGGAAGCCGATGACCAGGCCGAGGGCCAGCGGCGCGAGCAGCGCCACGATGAACGGGAGGCCGTGCTCGAGCGCGACGCCCATCGCCATGCCGCAGGCGGTGGTGACCGACGCCGCGGACAGGTCGAAGCCGCCGGAGATGATCACGAAGGTTGCCCCGGTGGCGAGGACCAGGATGACCGAGTTACTGGCGACAATGTTGCAGATGTTGTCCCAGGTCAGGAAGACCGACTGGGTGAAGGTGAGGTAGATGCAGACCACGAGCAGGGCGCCGACGACGCCGGTCTGCCGCCCGAGGGACAGCCGTGGGCCGCGGCCCCCCCACGGTGGCGGGGCCGCCGGCAGGTCGGTCGCCGGCAGCTCGTTGATCTCACTGGTGGCCATGGGTCGTGCCTCTCCGCTGGCGCTTGACGAGGAATTACAGGTGGAGGGACGGTGTCTCGGGGCGGTGTCCGGCCGGCTGGCCGGACACCGCCACGTGGGCGACGGATTCCTCGTCGAATCCGCCTGCGGTGAAGGAACCCCGGACTTCGCCCTGGTGGTAGACCAGAATCTGGTCGGCCAGGCCGATCAGCTCGGGCAGTTCCGAGGAGATGATGACGACGGCGGCGCCGTCGGTCACCAGTCGCTGGAGCAGGTTGTAGATGGCGCTTTTGGCGCCCACGTCGATGCCCCGGGTTGGCTCGCTGAGCACGTACACCCGGCAGTCGCGGGCGAACATCCGGCCGAGAACGACCTTCTGCTGGTTGCCGCCGGACAGGGTGGAGATCTTGACCTTCTCGCTGGCGGCGGTGACCCCGTAGCGGGTCATGCTGTCCGCCACCCGGCGCTTCTCCTCGCCCACCCGCAGCACCCCCCAGGAGCTGAGGTCGGACATCCAGGACAGCGTGAAGTTCTCGGCCACGCTGCGCTCGGGCAGGATGGACTGCCGCTTGCGGTCTTCGGGGACGAAGCCGATGCCGCCGGCCAGCGCGGCCCGCGGGCTGGTAATGCTCACCCGGGACCCGCCGACCAGCACCTCGCCGGTGCACGGGAGCACTCCGCCGAGGGCCAGGCCGAGCTCGGTCTTGCCCGATCCGACCAGCCCGGCGATGCCGAGGATCTGGCCGCCGCGCAGCTGGAACGAGGTCGGCTTGAGCCGCCCGTCCGCGGTGGCCAGGTCGCGGACCTCCAGGGCGACCTCGCCGACGGTCGCGGTGCGGCGGCCGAAGTAGTCGTCCAGGTCGCGGCCCACCATCATGCGCACCAGCCGGGCCTCGTCGGTCTCCGGGAGCGGCACGCTGCCCATCAGCCTGCCGTCGCGCAGCACGGTGGCCACGCTCGCCGACCGGTACAGCTCTGGCATCCGGTGGCTGATCATCAGCACCGCGACGCCCTTTTGGCGCTGCTCCTCGACGATGGTGAGCAGCCGGTCGACGGCCGCCTCGGAAAGGGAACTGGTCGCCTCGTCGAGGACGAGCAGCCGGGCCCTGCTCGACAGGGCCCGGGCGATCTCGACTTCCTGCTGCAACTCGATGCTCAGCTCGGAAACCCGGGCTCTTGGGTCCACGTGCACGTCGAGCTCGTCCAGCAGGGCGGCGGCGTCCCGGTGGCAGCGGGTCCAGTCGATGGTTCTGGCCCGGCCCCGAGGCAGCCGGCCGAGAAAGACGTTCTCGGCGACGCTCAGGCTGGGCGCCAGGGTCAGCTCCTGGCTGATGGTCACGATCCCGCGGCGCAGCGCGACAGCCGGGTTGGCCATGGTGACCTCCTCGCCGTCCAGCCAGATGGTTCCGCTGTCCGGCTGGTGGAGGCCGCCGATGATCTTTGCAAGGGTCGACTTGCCCGACCCGTTCTCTCCGGTCAGGGCATGGACTTCGCCGGCCCGCAACTCGAGGCGGACGTCGTCAAGCGCGCGCACGCCGGGGAAGGACTTGCCGATCCCCTCGACACGGAGGAAGGGAGCGCTGTCTGATCGCTGGCCGGTGGTGACCATCGGAGCTCCTCGCTGTGGTACGGATCCGGGTGAAGGTTCACCTGCTAGCCATCTTGAGCCCGCCAGCGAGGCCCGCGCGGCCCCGGTCCGGTCAGCGGGACGTGTACTCAACTTGTTTCCCGGACGAAACAAACGGCGTGGCCGTAAAGCCTCAACGGGGGTGCGCGACCCGCGGCCTGAGCGGCGTCGGGACCCGGCGGACGAGGTGGCGCAGGTCGCGCGACTCGTCCATCAGCTCCTCGGCGGTGACCGGGACGGCGGCGGAGATCAGCTTCATCGCGGCCCGCACCTCCTTGCCCCGGTTGATCGCGAACACCCCGGCCACGGTCGCCCCGCGCAGGTGGAACGAGATGAACGAGAGCGCGTCGCGGTCCCCGCGCAGGGCCACCTCGTCGGGCTCAGTGACATCGCCGGCGATCTGGATGTTGAGGTCGAACTGGTCGCTCCAGAACCACGGCACCTCGCGCTCGGCCGCGGGACGGCCGAGCATCGACGCGGTGGCCGCGGCCGCCTGCTGCTGGGCGTTCTGGTACGACTCGTAGCGCACCAGCCGGTCACCCCGCCAGGACGGCTGAACGGTCACGTCGCCGGCCGCGAACACCGCGGGGTTAGCGGTCCGGGCAGCGGCGTCCACCACGATGCCCTGGCGGACCTCGACCCCGAGCCCGGCCGCCAACTCGGTCCGCGGCGCGATCCCGATGCCGACCACCACCACGTCGGCGGGCAGCACCATGCCGTCGTCGAGTTCCACGCCGGTCACCCGGTCGACGCCGAGAATCGCCCGCACCCCGACCCCGACGCCCACCCGCACGCCTCTTGCGATGTGCTGTTCCGCGACGAATGCGCCGTAGGTCGACCCGAGCCCGCGGGACAGCGGCACGCTGGCCGCCTCGACGACGGTCACGTCGCAGCCGCGGGTGCGCGCGCTGGCGGCGACCTCCAGGCCGATGAAACCTCCGCCGATCACCACCACCTTGGCCCCGGGCGCCAGCTCGGCGCTGAGGCTGGTCGCGTCGTCAAGCTCGCGCAGCGTGTGCACGCCGGCCAGGCCGGCCCCCGGCAGGTCAAGCCGCAGGCACCGCCCGCCGGTGGCGAGCAGCACCTTGTCGGCGCGCAGCGACGCGCCCGAGTCAAGCAGCACCAGCCGTTCGCTAGACGAGATGGAAGTGACCGGGTCGCCGAGGATCAGCTCGACGTTCAGCTCGTCCCAGTCGTCGCGCAGCAGCACGGAGGACGGGTCGGCGGTGCCGAGCAGGACAGCTTTGGACAGCGGCGGGCGCTCGTACGGCGGGTGCGGCTCGGCGCCGATCAGCGCGATGCGACCGTCGAATCCCGCTGCGCGCAGCGCCTCCGCCGCCCGGGCGCCGGCCAGGCTGGCGCCTACGATGGCGAAAACTGGGGTGTTCAGCGCGACTCCTTGCCAGTAGTGCCGGGCCAACAGAGCACGCCTGTCCCCCGGATGTCTTACTGCATCTGCTGGGCGATGCGGCGGGCCTGCACCTTCATGGCCTTGATGAGCTCGTCGGTGCGCGTCGCCCGGCCGCCCAGACCGCAGCTGAGCGCGCCCAGCACCTTGCCGTAGTCGGTCACGATGGGCACGGCGACACCCACGGTGTTCATCCGGACCTCGTTCCGGGTCCAGGCCACGCCGGTCCGGCGAACCTCCTCGATCTCCCGGGCGAACCCCTCCGGGCCGCGGGCGGTGTACGGGGTGAGCGCCACCAGCGGCTGGGCCACTACCGCCGCGAACACGTCCGGCGGGCTGAACGCGACGATCGCCTTGCCCGCCGCCGTGCAGTAAGCGGGCGCCCGGGTACCGATGCCCATCCAGTAGTTGGCCGGATCCTGGCCGACCACCCAGATCTTGTCCACGCACCGGATGCTGGCCTTGTCGTGCAGTACCGACAGGTTGGTGGCCAGCCGGAACGTCGCGAACAGCTCGGCCATGTAGGGATGGCCGACCTGAGCGAGCGAGCCGCTGTTGGGTGCCATGTGGCCGAGCTCGGCCAGCCGCCGGCCCAGGGTGAACCCCCCGGCCGAGCGCTCCAGGATGCCCCACTCCAGCAGTTCGCTGCACAGCCGGTGGACGGTGGTCTTGGCGATGCCTGACTCGCGGGCCAGGGCGGTCAGTCCGAGCGGACCGTGCGCCGCCAGCGTCTCGATGAGGCAGCGGACCTTCTCGATGACAGAATCCGCGGGCACCTCGTTTCTGGCCACGATTTCTTCCAGCTGCCTGAGCGCCGCTGCCATGCCTCTTCTCCCTTCTGGGTGCACGCCCCCGATGCCGATCAGCATCAACCGTGTCGTCAATTAAGATTTACATTTACCTATGACACGGAAGTTGCGTGAAGTAACGGACGGGAGAAAAGCGGACCCGGGCCACGTGTGCCGAGGGGCCCGTTACTGGAAGCCGGGTCCACTCGCGCTCAGCGGGGTTAGAAGAAGACGCTCAGGTTCTTGGAGAGCACGACGTTCTGGTCGAGCAGGATCACCCGGTCGACGATGCCGTAGAGGTCGCCGACCGGGCGCAGCCGGTCGAAGCGCTCCCCGGCCCACAGGTCCACCTCGGCCTCCAGCCGGTTGCGGTAGACGATGAAGTTGGACCGCACGTCATAGCCGCCCGGCTCGTCCGCGCTCGGCTTGACGCGGATGTTCGAGATGACGTGCCGGGTGCGCGAGTACGGGTCCTCCGCCCAGTTAGTGCCCGACTCGCGCTGCGCGACGTAGATGCCGAGGGTCTCCTTGGCCGCGTCGAAGTGCGCCATCTCGATGCCCCGGGGCGCGGCCTCGTCGGCGAACCGCTGGCGGCGCAGCCGGTTGCGGCGGATCGGCAGCCGGTAATGCGCGTCCTCGGTAAAGAGGTTGTACCAGGCGCGGAACTTCCACTCATCGAGCAGTTCGGCCTCGTAGTAATAGAACTGCTCGATCTTCTGCTGCAGCTCGGGTGCCACCAGGGCGAGCACCGGGGACTCGTCCACTAGTTGTACGGTCATCGCTATCTCCTTTTTCAGCTCTCGGCCGTGCAGTTCTTCAGTTCTCGGCGGGCGGCTCGCCCGGGTCGCGCATCACGTCGACCCGCGGCCACTTCTCGGCGGTCATGAACTCCAGCCAGCGGCGGTAGAACGCGCGCTGCGGCCCCTCGCCGTAGTACGTCTCGTTGATCAGGCCCGGGTAGGTGGGGTGGCTGTCGGTCTGGTGGCCAAGCCCCATCTGGTAGTTCCAGTCCATGCGGCGGGTCTGGTAGCCCTGCTCGAGGACCTGGCCCATCAGGTTCCAGTTCTCGCCGTCGTCGACCTCCACGATGCCGGCCGCACCCTCGGTCAGCGTCGAGGACAACTGCTGGGCCCGCTTCACCTCGTCCGGCGCGTCCTTGTCGACCACCGTCCAGGACCAGATCTCGAACTTGTTCGGGCCCTTCGGGTGCCAGACGCGCAGGTTGGCCGAGCCGGGCAGGCCCGACATGTTCGGGAAGACGGTGAAGTTGCCGATCGCGTTGGCCCGCTCGTCGCCGAAGCGTTCCTCGACCGCGGGGGTCCGCGCGGCGTTGTAGACCGACAGCGGGTCGTCGCCGTACCGGGTGGCGCGGCCGGTCACCATCGAGTAGCCGTGCCCGAGCCGGGAGGAGAACTGCAGGCCGGGCGGCATGGTGGAGAGGAACCCGTCCCCGATGAGGCCGAAGGACGAGGCATGCGTGACCGGGGCGTGGTAGCCGTCGCCGGCGAACTGCTCGGCGGCGATCTTCCAGTTCCCGTTGATCACCCACTTGATCGCCCCGGGCAGCACCTCGATCCCGCCCGGCACGTGGTCGGTCCAGGCGTCGATGTAGAAGGTCATGTCGCCCAGGTACTCGAGCAGCGGCGGCGCCGAGGGGTCGAAGGTGGCATACCACAGCCCCTTGTAGGAGTCGATCTGGGCGACCTGGACCAGGCCCCACTTACCCGTATCCAGCTCATCGTGGTACGCGTCGTCCAGGTTCGGGACGTTGACCAGATTCCCGGCCAGGTCGTACGTCCACCCGTGGTACGTGCACATGAAGTTCCGCGCATTGCCGTCCTCCGCCCGGCACACCTTCATCCCCCGGTGCCGGCAGGCGTTCAGGTACGCCCGCACCGACCCGTCCCGCTGCCGGGCCACGATCACCGGGTCACCGCCCATGTACGTACTCACGAAATCACCCGGCTTCGGGATCATCGAATCATGCGCCAGGAACAGCCACGCCCGCCCGAAGAGCATCTTCAGCTCCCGACGGTAAATCCCCTCATCAATGAAGATCTC
>JAWWPV010001062.1:0-3478 GCA_033854775.1 Trebonia sp. | reverse complement strand
GCCTTGACCTCGTTGATAATCTCCTTCGCGCCGCCGTACCCGATGATCTGGATGTTCTTACCGGGCGTGTAGCCGCCGACCAGCTTCAACGCGGTCAGCGTCCCTTGCGCCATCTGGTCGCCGAACGTCGCGAACACGTTGATGTTCTTGTGCGCGGTGAAGAACGTCTGGGCGACGGCCTGCGAGGCCGTCTGGTCGTAGTTGCCCGGCGGCATCAGGGTGAACGTGTAGTTCGGCTTCCCGTTGTAGTACGCCGTCATCGAGTTCTCGCGCACCGTGTCAGACGGGTAGTTCGCGAGCCCCGGCAGGAAGGCGATGTTGCAGTGGCCACTGCCCACGGCCTTCGTGCAGGCCGAGTTCATCGTGGTCTCCAGGTTCGTCGCCTCATTGCCGATCGACTGGCCGACGGTCGTGAGGCAGGTCGGGCTGGCCGCCAGGGTATTCTGCTGCGCCAGTGTGCCCCACGTGTAGTCGGCGCACGCGACCTTGATGCCGGCGGAGACCGCCTTGTTGATGACCGGCGTGAGGGCAGGGTCATCGAGACCCCAGACCCAGAAGGCCTTGTACTTGCCGGTGGTGATCGCGTCCTGGATCTGCGTGGTCTGCGTCTGCGGGTTATTGTTCCCGTCGAAGGCGTCGAGCTGGATGCCCAGCTTCGCGGCCTCCTCCTTCGCGCCATTCAGCGACGCGACCCCGTACGGGCTCGGGTTGTAATAGAAGATCGCCATCCGGATACTCGACGCGGCCGCCGCCGATGCGCTTGATGCCGGTGCACTCGAGGCCGAAGATGTCGACGACGACGCGGTCGACGAGGACGAGCCCGAGCTGCATCCGGCGATCAGTGCCACCACCGCGGCTACTGCCACCCCGCCCGCAACGATGCGGGCACGTCTAAGCCTAAACATGGTCCTTACCCGCTCCTTTGAGAGAAAGGCCTTTGGCGGGAGGCTACATCGCCCTTTTGTTGGTTGATAGATCAATAAGATCACGATTCCGCGTACCGTCGACGATTAGCTCGCGCAACAGGAGTGGCCTGCTCGTTGTGTGATACTCCAACAAGATCGCGATTCCGGGCCGGGCAAGATTTGCAGAATTTCTTAAGCAACAGAGGTTGCGAAATGCCCCTTCTGCATATCCCGCCCCAGCAGCATCGTGCGTTACCTGGATTAGGGTGGGGTCGTGAGCACTGGTCTTCCGCTGCGGGCGTTTCCCTTCGACTCGGACCAGGTGACCGCGGTCGTCGCGACACGGCATGGCGGGGTGAGCACCGGCGCCTACGCCAGCCTCAACCTCGGCGGGCACGTCGGGGACAAGCCGGAGGCGGTGGCGGAGAACCGGCGGCGGCTGGCCGCCGCGCTCGGCGTGGACCGGCTGACGATCGCCGACCAGAAGCACACCGCCACGGTCGCCGTCGTGGACGGTGATCTGGCCGGCCGGGGGCACGACGGTGTCGCGGACTCGGCCGCCGCGTTCCCCGGGACCGACGCCATGATCACGAACCTGCCGGGTGTCGCCCTGACGATCCTGGTGGCGGACTGTGCCCCGGTCGTGCTCTACGACCCGGTCCGGCGGGTGGCCGGCGTGGCGCACAGCGGCCGGGTCGGGACCATCAGGGGCGTGATCCCCCAGACGATCAGGGCGATGACGGCGACGTTCGGCTCGGCCCCGGCCGACCTGCTGATCGGGATCGGCCCGGCGATCGGCGCCGCGAGCTACGAGATCGGCGCGGCGGAGGCGTCGGAGGTGATGACGGCTTTCGGCGACGCCGGGACGCAATTGCTGACCCCGACCAGGCCAGGACATGCCACGTTCCACCTGGCAGCCGGGATCCGCCGGCAACTCGGCACGGCCGGTGTCCCCGCGGGAAACGTCCACGACCTGGCCATCGACACCAGGACGTCCACCGACGACTTCTTCTCCGACCGCGCCGCCCGCCCGTGCGGCCGCTTCGCCGCGATAGCCTGCCTCCGCCGCAGCCCGGACCACTCGCCCGGCCGGCCCTGCCTGGAGGCATCCCCGCTAGCGCCGTTAGTGCGGAAACATTTTTCAGCACGGACGATTTTCACGCTGTACGATCGAAAAGTTTCCGCGATAAAAATAGTTTCCGCGCTAAAGCGCCGGTCCGCGCCGCCGGGCACCGGACGAACCGGGCAAGTGGGACGGCACCAGCCGTGACCCGTTCCGCGTCGGCTACGCGCAGCGCCAACAACGCGCGTCCCATGCCGGCGGCGCGCGTCCCGCGTCGGCGGCACGCCGAAGCGGCCCTGAGCGCCGGGGTCACGGCTCAGGTCGGCGGGGTAGCGTGGGCCCGGTGGTCGTAGCGAACCGGCGGCAGACAAGGTGACGCCGGGCCTCCGTGAACTGTTTCTCGTGGGAGCGGGTGCGGTCGCTGGGCTCGTGGGGACGGCGGGCGGGATCACGTCGCTCGTGTCCTACCCGGCGCTGCTGCTTGCCGGGGTCGCGCCGTTGCAGGCGAATATCGCGAACCTCGTCGCGCTCGTCGCGTGCTGGCCCGGGTCGGCGGTCACGTCACAGCCAGAACTGCGCGGACGCGGACCGTGGCTGCTCCGCTGGGGTGTCGTCGCCGCCGTCGGCGGCACCGCAGGATCACTGCTCCTGCTCAACACGTCCGCCGGCGTGTTCGGCCGGGTGGTTCCGTTCCTCGTGGCGGCCGGGTCGCTGGCCCTGCTGTTCCAGCCGTGGCTCGCCGCCCGCCCCAGCTGGCAGGACGGCGGCGGCAGGGGGAGAGCACTCCTTCTCCCGGCAGGCCTGCTGGGCCTGTCCGTCTACAACGGGTATTTCGGTGCGGGATCCGGCGTGCTGCTGCTCGCCCTCCTGCTGCTGACCACCGACCCGCACCTGCCGCGCGCGAACGCACTGAAGAACATGGTCGTGGGCGCGGCCACGATCACCTCGGCGGTGCTGTTCGCGGTGCTTACCCGAGTCGACTGGGCCGCCGTCGCCGCACTGGCGGCCGGCCTCTTCGTCGGCAGCCTGGCCGGCCCCTGGGTGGCCAGGCGGCTGCCGCCTGGCGTTCTGCGCTGGCTGGTCGCCCTCACCGGCCTGGCCCTCGCGGTTCGCCTGTGGCTCGACCCGGCCGGCTGACCGGCGGACTGAAGCCTTGACGCGGCCACCCGTCATCAACGGCTGACCGGCCGGCGACGGCTGGCCGGGTAATGGCTGGGGTACGACAGTCAGCCGAACCCGTTCGGATAAATTCCAAATCTTTTCCCCCGAACGGTTGCGGCTGACTCCGGTCCGCGCACCGTGACCGTGGTCGGCGAAGATAGCTGTCGTGGAGTTCGACTACATCATCGTCGGGGCCGGGGCGGCCGGGTGCGTGGTGGCGGGGCGGCTGGCCGCGGCGGGCCGGCGGCCCAGCGTGCTGCTCATAGAGTACGGCGGCCGGCCGGTCAACCCGATGCTCCACGTGCAGAAGGGGTTCTACTACACGCTGCGCGTTGACAGTTACCTCTAC
>JAWWPV010001061.1:0-6450 GCA_033854775.1 Trebonia sp. | reverse complement strand
CTCCGCGTTCTGCCTGGGCGGCAGCATGTGCATCTTCATCTTCAACTTCGTGATGTCCACGGTGGTCTGGCGGAAGAAGGCTCCGCAGAACCCGTGGAACGCCCGCGGCCTGGAATGGCAGGTCGCCAGCCCGCCCCCGGCCGACAACTTCGAGTACATCCCGGTGGTCCTGGCAGGCCCGTACGAGTACGGCGACCCGGACGCGCTGCCGGTGGCGGACTTGCATCCGCCGGCGGGCGTGATCGGCGGCGCACTGGCGACGGTCGCGGCGAGCCGCGGGCCCGGATCATTGGAAGCTGGGGAATAGGAAAGCAATGGCGGAGATCACCGCCCCGGGTAGCAGTGCCCCCAACAATGAGGCCGCTGCCCGGGCCACCGAGGAAAGCGCCTTCTACCATGAGGCCGCGCTCAACGCGAGCTGGACGGGCAGCAGGCTGGCCATCGGCGCGCTGTCGTTCCTGTTCGGAGCGTTCGCGTTCGCGTACTTCTACCTGTTCTCGTCGAACGGCCACAGCAAGTGGCTGCCAAGCTCGACGAGGATCCCGTCGGCCCACTACGGCGAGGCGATCGTGGGCCTGATCGTGCTCAGCGCGGTCATCCAGACCGTCGGCCTGCAGCTGATCAAGCGCGGCAAGAAGGGCAACTGGTTCGTCGCGGCGGTCGTCGCGCTGGTCTTCGGACTCGCGGCGGCGGCGCTGCAGATCGTCGAGCTGCTCAACCTGCCTTTCCAGCCCGGCCAGTCCGGCTTCGCGAGCGTCTTCGTCGGGTTCTACCCGGTGGCGCTCGTCACCTGGCTGTCGGCGATGATATGGCTGGAGATCCTGGTCGCCCGCTCGCGGAGCATCCCGGAGATCTCCTTCGTGGAACAGCCGCCCACCTATGCGCAGGCGTTCGAGGTGCAGCGGTTCCAGTCGGCGCTGAGTGCTTTCACCGTCGTGTGGAACTACCTCGCCATCGTCACGTTCATATTCTGGCTGCTGTTCTACGTGCGCTGAGCTGGAGGAAAGACAACCGTGCCCATACCCCTAGCGGACGGTCCCGCGATGTACTTCGGCGGAACGATCATGACCTTCGCCCTTCCGCTCGGCGCGTTCATCGTGATCTCGGTCGCGCTGTTCTACCTGTTCCGGTCGCCGCACTCGGGACCGAAGCTGAGGTACCTGGCGACCGACTCGTTCAACTCGATCGGCACCAGGGAGCCCGGCCCGGTCCCGGCCCCGCCGGTGGCGCCCGTTGAGCAGTTGGCGGCCGACCCTGAAACACCGATCACACTGGAGTCGACCGAACCGGAGTCGGGGGAGTAGTGACCTCCTCGCCCACCGTGCTCGCGGCGCAGGCTGACCGGGCGCCCGGCCAGCCTGCCGCCCGGCGCACCCCCAGGGCCGTGGCCGGCGCGCTCGTCGCGCTGACCAAGCCACGGATCATCGAGCTCCTGCTCGTCACCACGGTCCCGACGATGCTGCTCGCCCAGCGCGGCCTGCCGTCGCTGAAGCTCCTCCTCGTCACGCTGGTCGGCGGCACCCTCGCCGCCGGCAGCGCGAACACCATCAACTGCTACATCGACCGCGACATCGACGCGGTGATGAAGCGCACGTCCCGCCGCCCGCTGGTCAACAAGCAGGGCGCGGTCAAGCCGACCGAGGCGCTGATCTGGGGCATCGCGCTCGGCGCGGCCGCCACGCTGCTGCTCGGGCTGGCGGCCAACTGGCTCGCCGCGTCGCTCGCGGACGCCGCGATCCTCTTCTACGTCTTCGTCTACACGCTGCTGCTCAAGCGCCGCTCCCCGGCCAACATCGTGATCGGCGGTGCGGCCGGGTGCTTCCCCGTCCTCGTCGCCTGGGCCGCGGTCAAGGGCACGGTGGCGATCCCCGCGATCGTCCTGTTCGCCGTGATCTTCCTGTGGACCCCGCCGCACTTCTGGGCACTCGCGATGAAGTTCAAGGACGACTACGCCCGCGCGAACGTGCCGATGCTCCCCGTGGTGGCGAGCCCCGCCGTGGTGACCAGGAAGATCGTGCTGTACTCCTACGCGATGGTCGCCGCGACCCTGGCCCTGGCCCCGTACGCGGGCTGGCTCTACACGGCCGCGGCCGTCGGCCTCGGCGGGTGGTTTCTGCTCGAAGCCCATCGCCTGGACGCGCAGGTCCGCGCGGACGGCGCCGATAAGCCCTTCCCCATGCGCCTGTTCCACCTCAGCATCGCCTACCTGACCCTGCTGTTCGTCGTGGTAGCGATCGCCGCGCTGCTCCCGGTCGGCCGCTGGTAGAAGCAGCACTAGCCCGAACGATTTGGTGGTCCCAGTCGCAGCCGACGTTGTTGCCTGCCGGATTTATCAGTATAAGGGCGGTCATTCGAACTCAGTGCCGAGAGTTAGGCTCCTATATGGGGCCGAACTCTCGGCACTGGCGAAAACAGCGTGGGGTTGCCGCTAGCGCATGCCGTTCAGGAAGCTCTCCATGGGCAGGGTGGCGGCGCCGCGCGCCACCGCGCCAGGCCCCAGCTGGCCCAGGTCTATCGAGGTGGCGGCGAATAGGTGGTGCAGGGAGTGGTGCCTGGCTGACCCGCGGATACCTGGGAGGATGCGGGCGCCGAGCAGGAGGCCGGCCCAGCCGCCGAGGATGACCCGCTCCGGGTTGAAGAGGTTGATCAGGGTGCCGATTCCCGCGCCCAGGTACTCGGCGGTCTCGTCGAGGACCGCGGCTGCGCGGGACGATGTGTCCGCGGCGCCGATGAGCTCCGCGAGCGCCATTTCCTGGTCATTGGCTGCCATCGGCCGGCCGTACCGTTCCAGGATCGCGGCCGCGCCGACGTAGGCCTCCAGGCAGCCCGATGCCCCGCACCGGCACTCCCGGCCGCCGACGGCGACGGTGACGTGCCCGAATTCGGCCGCGCTTGAGGTGGCGCCCTGGTAGGTGGCGCCGCCGGAGATGAGCGACGCGCCGACGCCCGAGCCG
The DNA here is from genome assembly GCA_033854775.1 of Trebonia sp. GTDB lineage: Bacteria > Actinomycetota > Actinomycetes > Streptosporangiales > Streptosporangiaceae > Trebonia. The sequence continues at coordinate 3,496 of JAWWPV010001061.1, read as the reverse complement.
GTCAGGACCATGACCGCGTTCCGTGCACCCCGGCCGGCCCCGAACCACAGCTCGGCCTGGCCCATCGTCTTCGCCCCGTTGTCGAAGCGGAGCGGCAGGTCGGTGTGCGCGCGCAGCAGCTTGCTCAGCGGCACGGCGTCCCAGCCGTAGGTCTGGCCGTGGACAAGCACCTCGGGTCCGCGCTCGATGATCCCGGGCACGCCGACGCCGACGCCGAGGATGGCCTCCCTGTCGACCCCGCTGTTGGCCAGCACCGTGTCAAGCCCGGACGTGATCTGCCCGACGACCACGGCCACGTCGTGCTCGGCGGCCCGGTCGAGCGGGTACTCGGCCTTCGCGCGCTCGGTCATGGTCAGGTCGAACAGCTCGACCCGGGTCCGCGTCTCGCCGATGTCGACCCCGATGACGTAGCCGTACTCCGGGTTCATCCCGAGCATCGCCCGCGGCCGCCCGCCGTCGGACCCCGCCAGGCCAGTCTCGATGACGACGCCCTCGTCGATCAGCTCGCGGATCACGTTAGTCACCGAGGCGGCGCTGAGTCCGGTTGCCGCGCTCAGCTCCTGCCGGCTGCGTAGCTGGCTCAGGTAGAGCGACCACAGGACCGCGGCCCGGTTCTCGCGCCGCAGGTCACGGACCGTGCCGCGCTTACGGTCCCGCATGCGGCCCCCAAGTTCAACGGTGTGAAATTAACGATATATCCCGCATGCCCCGCGACACCCTGATCGGCCGGCCGGCGGTCGCATCGCGGGGATTCGGTTATCGGGGAATCTTCGCGCCCCGTGCGCACAATGCCGTTGATGTACGAGGAACATGATGCCCCTGAGGCCCGCGTGTCGGCCGTTTTGCCTGGAGGCACCCCTGCTAGCGCCATTAGTGTGGAAACTTTTTTCTACGCGGAACCTTTTCCTGCTCTGCAAGTGCAAAGTTTCCACGATAAAAATAGTTTCCGCGCTAAAGCGCCGGTCCGCGCCGCCAGGCGCCGGACGAACCCGGCAAAGTGGGACGGCAGAGACCGGTCGCGGCACCGGGACACGCCCCGACGCGCAACTTGAAAACCAACGGCCCATGCGCACGCGAAGTTACCGTGATCACGCTTAATCGTGGATCGCCGGGAGGCGGACGACCGCGCGCAGGCCCGTCGCAGATCCCGGAATGTCGTCCGGCGGGGCATCAGCCGGCGGTGCCGGTTCCAGGACGGCCACGCCGCCATAGGCCTGCGCGGTCGCGCGGACGATGGCAAGCCCGAGTCCAGCGCCACCCGCCTCGTCCCCGTCCCGGCTGCGCGCGTCGTCAAGCCGGGCAAAGCGGTAAAAGGCCCGTTCCCGGTCGGTCGCGGGGATGCCCGGCCCGTCGTCGGTGACCGAAAGCTCCACCGACGACCCGTCCCTGGTGACCGATACCACCACCGAGGACTTGGCGTAGCGCACCGCGTTGTCCACCAGGTTCACTATCAGCCGGTCGAGCCGCCCCCAGTCGCCGGCGACCACGACGCTCCCGCCCGGCACCGTCGCTTCCGGCACCAAGACCGTCACAGGGACACGGGGGTCCGCGTAGCGACAGACGACCGAGCGGCTGAGCTCGGCCAGGTCGACGGACATGCCGACGCCCGGCCCGGCCTGCCCGCCCGGCCCGGCCTGTCCGGCCTGGCCTGCCTGCTCGTCGAGGCGGGCGAGCAGCAGCAGGTCCTCGGCGAGCCGGGCGAGCCGCAGCACGTCCGCGTGGACGTCCCGCGCCGTCGTCTCCCAGTCCTGAGTGGCGGGGAAGTCGAGCGCGACCTCCAGCTGGGTGCGGATCGACGCGATCGGTGACCGCAGCTCGTGCGCGGTGTCCGAGACCAGGGCCCGCTGCCGCTGCTGCGCCTCCGCCAGCCGGGAGAGCATGTCGTTCAGGGTCACCGCGAGGAGGCGGACCTCATCGCGCGCCTCGGGGACCGGCAGGTCGGACGGCAGTCCGGCCGCCGTGACCCGGGCCGCGCCCCGGCGCAGCGCGCCAATCGGCCGCAGCGTCGAGCCGGTCACCAGCCAGATCGCCCCGGTGAACGCGAGGAATAGCACCGGCGTGAAGATCACCAGCGCCCGTGCCACCACGCTCAGCGACCCGGACGCCTCGCTGAACGGCACGGCCGCGATCACCAGCTGCCCGCCGTTCGCGGGCACCACCACGACCCGCAGCAGCGCCGGCATGTCAAAAGGCGCACCGCGCACCAGGATCGCCCCGCCGCCGTTCGCGAGCGCCCGCGCCTGGGCGACGGGCACGATCGGCACCAGCCAGTCCGCCTCGGAGGACACGTTCGTGATGGCACCAGAAGAGTTGAGCACCTGGATCGTGATGTCCGCGGGGACCGGCACGGGGTTAGGCAGCCGCCTCGCGTTGATCAGCGCCTGGACCTCGACCGCGCCCGACCGCGCGGAGTCGTCGACCGACCGCGTGAGCGACCCCTGGAGCGCGTTGAAGAGCAGCAGGTCAGCGGCCGCGAACGCGACGATCAGCCCCAGCGCCGCGGTGAGCGTGACCCGGGATCGCAGCCCGCGCCGCCGCCACCACCGGACGACCAGCCCGAGCCCGTGCCGCACGCACCAGCGGTCCGCCGTCAAGCCCGCCGTCAAGCCCGCCGCGCGGTCAGCGCCGGCCGCGTCCCGCGCCCGCGGGTCAGCCACCGTCGCCCGCCAGCAGGTACCCCGCACCGCGCACCGTCTGCACGGACCGGCGCCCGAACGGCACGTCGATCTTCCGCCGCAGGTACCCGACGTATACCTCGACGACGTTGAGGTCCGCGATCTCATCCGGGTCGTCCCAGACATGCGCGAGCAGCTCTGCCTTGGGCACCACGGACCCGCCGCGCCGCATCAGGTACTCAAGCAGCGAGAACTCCCGCGCGGTCAGCTCCACGCAGGCCGACCCGCGCCGCACCACCCGGGACGCGGGGTCAAGCGACAGGTCCCCCGCCTGCAAGACGGCGGGTCTTGGCACGGCGCCGCGCCGCAGCAGCGCCCGCAGCCGCGCGGCGAGCACCACGTAAGAGAACGGCTTGGTGAGGTAGTCGTCCCCGCCGAGGTCGAGGCCGTCGGCCTGGTCGTACTCCCCGTCCTTGGCCGACAGGAACAGCACGGGCACCCAGTTCTCATCGGCCCGCAGCTTCTCGCAGACCTTGTAACCGGAAAGGCCGGGCAGCATGACGTCGAGCACGACGCCGTCGTAGCCGCCCTCGCGCGCCATGTGCAGCCCGCTGACCCCGTCAAACGCGATATCGACCGCGAACCCCGACGCCTCGAGGCCGCGCTTTACCGCGGCGGCCAGCCGCCGCTCGTCCTCCACCACTAGCACGCGCACGCGTCCAGTGTCACCCACTCCAGGCCAGCCGTGCACGGTTATCTCCCGGGGGGACGACCCCCCGTACCCCCCGGTGTGCGCGGGCGGCCCTGATCGCAAAGGGCGCGATCGTATCAGGGCCGCCCGCGCGCACCAAAGCTGCGTAGGTGCCTTTATCGCTGGCATC
>JAWWPV010001060.1:0-3320 GCA_033854775.1 Trebonia sp. | reverse complement strand
GCCGTCGGCGAACAGCGCCGCGAGCGCGCCCGCGCCGAGCTGCGCGCGCGCCGCGGGCCTGGCCTCGCTGGACTCGGCGGGCCGCAACTGGTCGAGCAGGCCGAGCCGAGGGTAGATCCGCACCGGCGCGTCCGCGGGCAGCCCGGCCCGCTTGCGGGCGATCGCGACCGCCTCGCGCAGCCCGCCTGCCTCGTCGGCAAGCCCGTTGGCGATCGCGTCGGCGCCGGTCCATACCCGGCCGCGCGCGAGCTCGTGCACTCGCTCGGCGGGCAGCCGCCGCCCAGACGCCACCTTCTCCGTGAAATCCGCGTAAACGGCGTCGAGCCACTCGTTGACCCGTGCCCACTCGGGCTCGGAGAAGGGCCGGGACGAGGAGAACATCGTCGCGCTCGCGGCACCTGGACCGTCCGCGATCGAGTCGGTCGTCAGCCCGACCCGCCCGAACAGCTCACGCAGCACCGGCTTCCCCATGAAGACCCCGATGGACCCGGTGATCGTTCCTGGCTGCACCACGATCACGTCCGCGGGCGCCGAGATGAAGTACCCGCCGGATGCCGCCACGTCCCCCATCGAGACGATGACGGGCTTGCCAGCGGCCCGGAGCTTGACCACCTCGCGCCAGATCACGTCGGATGCCGTGTACGAGCCGCCCGGGCTGTTGACCCGGAGCACGACGGCGCGGGCCCCCTCATCGGCCCCGGCTGCCCGCAGCGCCGCCGCCACCGTGTCCGAGCCCATCCCGCCGCCGCCGGGTCCGCCGCGGCCGCTGCGGCCGTGCCTGATGGCGCCGTGCGCGTAGATTGTCGCGACGAACCGCTCGTGCTGGCCAGGCGCGATGCCCTGGACACTGCTGCCCAGCCGTCGCGGCAGGTCGCTCAGCGACTGGGTGCGCTGGTACCGCTGCAGGTAGAGCAGCGTCGCGTCCTGCCCGGCCTCCTTGCGGACCTGGTCGTACACCTCGTCCCGGTACATCAGCCCGTCGACGAGGCCTTCGGCGAGCGCCTGCGGCGCCAGGAACGGCCCGCGTCCGAGCAGGTCCGTGGCCTGCTCAACCGAGAGCCCGCGGCCCGCGGCGACCACCCCGGCGAGTTGCTCGGTCACCGACTCGGCCAGCCGCGCGGTGGCCTCGCGGGCAGGCCCGGTGAACCCGGACTCGGTCAGCTGCTCGGGGGCGGACTTGTACTCGTGCCGCTTCGCGCTTTCGAAGCCGATGCCCAGCTTTTCCAGCGCGCCGTGGAGGAACACCTGCTCGACGGCGACGCCGGTGAGCCCGAGGGTGCCTGACGGCTGGAGGTAGATCCGGTCGAACCCGGTAGCCAGGTAGTAGGGCACGTTGCCGTGCACGAAGTCGCCGAACGACTCGGCCCACGCCACCGCCAGCTTGCCCGACCGCCGGAAGTCGCCGATGGCGGCGCGCAGCTCCTGGACCTTGGCAAGCCCGATCCCCGACCCGCCGACCTTGACCACGAGGACCCGCACCCGGTCGTCCGCGGCCGCTCGCCGCAGCCCGTCAAGCAGGTCTTGCAGTCGCGTCTTGCGCATGGTGAGCAGTGCGGACACGGGGTCGGCCGGCGGCCCCTCAGCGATGCCGTCCGTCAGGTCAAGCTCAAGGATGAGCGGGCCCGTCCTGCGCTTCCGCATGCGAACGAGCGATGCGGCAAGCCTCGCGTCTGCCATGCGGCTAGCTTACGTGGGGAAGAAGATCAAAGAAGTCTTCCGAACGTGAGGTGGTGACTCCCATCGCAAATACCGCGTCCGTCGCCGTGGTCGACGTGGCCAATGTCATGGGCGCCCGGGCCGACGGCTGGTGGCGGGACCGGGCGGGTGCCGCGCTGCGCCTGTGCAGGGAAGTGATCGCGCTGGCCCAGCGCGGTGACGAGACGGCGGGCGCCTGGGTGCTTGTCCTGGAGGGGCGCGCCAGGGAGGCCGTGGCGCTGCTTGAGAACGAGACCTCGCTCGCGGAGGACATCGTGCCGCCGGGGGACTGGGTGCCGCCCGCGGCGGATGAGGCGCCGACGCCGGGCGGGACAGCGCCGGTGCGGCTTGTTTCCGCGCCGGGCTCAGGAGATGACGCGATCGTCGGAGTGGTCGCCGAGACGGTCGCCAGGGACGAGAGTTGCCTGGTGGTGACCGCGGACCGGGAGCTACGGCAGCGCTGCGAGGAGCTGAACGCGTCGGTTGTCGGCCCCGGATGGCTCTTGAGGCTCCTCTAGCCAGGTAACGTTGACGTTAATCCCCTCACCCCTGTTCGATATAATAGGGGGTTTTCTATCGAACAGGTTTCGGGGGTACGGGGGGTCGTCCCCCCGGGGGGATAACAGCATCGCACGATGTTGGGTCTCCTGTTCGCTATCGACCGGAACCTGATGCGCATGTACGTGACATTGGTGCTCGCCGCACTGCTGGTCCTCGGCCTGTCCTGCCTGGCCGCCTACCTCGTCAAGACCAGGCAGCGAGCCAGGAAACGCTGGGCCGTCGCCGCCAGGCTCGATGCCGTGGTGGTGCAGGCTGAGCAGGAGCACGCACACCGCAAGGCCGCCGCCAAGGCGAGCACCGCGCTCACCACGGTCCTGCCCGCCATCCAGCCGGACGAGCGGGGACCGCGCCGCGTCGCCTAGCCCACGGCGCAACCAAGGGCCTGCGCAGGCCCTAGACCTCCGGGGCCAGCCAGAGAACCGACAGCGGCGGCAGCACGATCGACGCCGACGCGGGTCGGCCGTGCCACGGCTTGGGTATCGCGTGGACGGTGCCCAGGTTGCCCATGCCGCTGCCGCCGTAGCCGGCCGCGTCGGTGTTGAGCACCTCGCGCCAGCGGCCCGCGAGCGGCAGCCCCACCCGGTAGTCGTTGTGCGGCATCGGGGAGAAGTTGGCGACGCAGGCGAGGACGGGCACGCCGTATTCCTGCGCGCCAAAGCGCAGGAACGACACGACGTTGCCGTGCGCGTCGTTGGAGTCGATCCAGGAGAACCCGTCGGGCACCGTGTCCTGCGACCAGAGCGTCGGCAGCGATCGGTAGACCTTGTTGAGGTCACGCACGAGCCGCTGCACGCCCGAGTGGTAGTCGTACTGGAGCACCCACCAGTCCAGGCCGTTCGTCTCTGACCACTCGCTACCCTGGCCGAACTCCGACCCCATGAAGAGCAACTGCTTGCCCGGGTGCGCCCACATGTAGCCGAACAGCGCGCGCAGCCCGGCGAACTGGCGCCACGCGTCGCCAGGCATCTTGCGCAGCAGCGAGGCCTGGCCGTGCACGACCTCGTCGTGCGACAACGGCAGGATGTAGTTCTCAGAGAACGCGTACACCATGGAGAACGTGATCT
>JAWWPV010001059.1:0-3799 GCA_033854775.1 Trebonia sp. | reverse complement strand
ACACGGAGCGTGCCGCTCAGGCGGTACCGTCAGCTAGTGGCAGTTCCGCTTGTTCGGTGCGATGCATAGTGAGTGACACCATGACTGACCCGACCGTCGTGGTCGACAACCTGCACGTGGTCTACCGCGTCTACGGCGCGGGGGGCAACAAGGGGACGGCGGCGACGTCCCTGATGCGCTTGGTCAGGCGGCAGCGCCGCGTCTCGATCAGGGAAGTCCACGCGATCCGCGGCATCTCGTTCGTCGTCAACCACGGTGACGTGGTCGGCGTCATCGGCAGGAACGGTTCAGGCAAGTCCACGCTGCTGCGCGCCATCGCCGGGCTTCTTCCCGCGGAGAGCGGCGCGGTGTACACCTCCGGCCAGGCGGCGCTGCTCGGCGTGAACGCCGCGCTGCTCGACGACCTCACCGGCGAGCGGAACGTGGTGCTCGGCTGCCTGGCGATGGGCATGCCGCCCGCCGAGGTCAAGGCCCGCTACGAGCAGATCGTCGACTTCTCCGGCGTCGGCAACTTCATCGACCTGCCGATGCGCGCCTACTCCACCGGCATGGCGCAGCGCCTGCGGTTCGCGATCGCCGCCGCCAAGAGCCACGAGATCCTGATGATCGACGAGGCCCTCGCGACCGGCGACGCCTCGTTCCGCACCAAGTCGCACGAGCGGATCAAGGAGTTGCGTGAGGAGGCGGGGACGGTCTTCCTCGTCGCGCACAACCTCGGCGAGATCGAGCAGAGCTGCACGCGGGTCCTCTGGATGGAAGCCGGCCAGATCCTGCGGGACAGCGACGACGTCCCCGGCGTCATCGACGAGTACCTGGCCGCGACCGGCGGCGAGCCACGCGACCGCGAGCGCGCGCGGTTGTAACTCCAGCGGTGGTAAGTCCACTTGCTGGAGGGTCAGGCGCATGATCGTGCCGCGCTCGGGGCGGGACTTGGCGACCACGGTGGCGTGCTGCGCGACCGCCAGCCGCCTGACGATGTAGAGGCCGATGCCGACGCCGCCGAAGCGGCGGCGGTCGCCCGTCTCGCCCTGCACGAACCGCTCGAAGATCCGCTCGGCGTCGCCGGAGGCGATGCCGATGCCCTCGTCTTCGACGTCCACCTCGATCATCGGCCCGACGTTGCGGGCGCGCACCGTGACGGTCCCGCCGGACGGCGAGTACTTGAAGGCGTTCTCGAGCAGCTGGCCGACGATGATGTCCGTGGCCATCGAGTCGCCGTTGGCGAGTGGCAGGTTGTCGGGCACGTCGGCGACGACCTGGTGCTTGTCGGACAGCGGGCCGAACGACACGACCGCCGCGCGGAGCAGTGCCGCGAGGTCGAACGGCCCGTTGCTCACGGGCAGCGCGTCGGCGCCCGCCCGCGAGCCGAGCAGTAGCTGCTCGACGAGCCGGCTGAGTGCTCCGGCCCGCTCCGCGATCGTCCGGACGGCGGCGCGCCGGTCGGCGTCGGACAGCTGCTCCCACCGGCTGGCGAGCGTGGACGCGAAGCCCTGGACCACGGTGATCGGCGTGCGCAGCTCGTGGCTGGTCGTCGCGAGGAACAGGTCCTTGGCCTCTTCGAGTTCCTTGGCGGCGGTGACGTCGCGGAAGTCGACCACCTTCTCGCCGTCGTCGCCGAGCTCGGTGCACAGCACGTCGATCCAGCGCCCGCTCGGCAGCTTGTTGGTACGCCGCTCGCCGGGCACCGGCAGCGGGAACGGCGGCGGCGCGCCCATCACCTCGCTTGGCTGCGTGCCGGTGATGCGGTGCGCGGCGGGGTTCCACTGCTTGACGTTGCCTGCCTCGTCGAGCACCGCGATGCCGTCGGCGCTGCCGTCGATGACGGCGCGCTCGTGAGCGCGCTGCTTGACGACTTCCTCGAACGCCATCGCGTTGGTGAGCGCGACCCCGGCGTGCCCGGCGAGCAGCTCAAGCAGCTCAAGCTCGACGTGGCTGAGGGTCCTGCGGCTGTAGAGGGAGTAGAGCGCGCCGTAGGGGCGGCCGCCCACGTGGGACAGGCTGAGCGCGATCGTGTGCAGGCCAGGCAGGGCGGACCAGATGAGGTCGTCGAACCCGCCGGACTCGCCGGTGGCCATCATGACGGTCTTGCCCGACCGCAGCAGTTCACCGACCAGGCTGCTCGACAGCGAGGCCACTCGCCCGCGCAGCCGCGCGGGCAGGCCAGCGGTGGAGACTAGCCGGAGCCTGTCTTCTTCGATGAGCACGAACCCGCCGGCGTCGGCGCCGGTCAGCTCGCGCAGGCTCGCGGCGATCCTGTCGAGCACGGACTCCAGGTCGCGCTGCGCGTTCATGTCGGCCACCACGTCGCCGAGGCGGCGGACCACGCGCGCCCGCTCGGCCATGTAGTGCCTGGCGACGTCGTCCTCGCCGGTCTGGTGGCAGATGTTGACCCAGCCGAGCACTTCGCCGTCGCTGTCGGTCAGCGCGCTGGTGTCGATGCGGACGTCGAGCATCGCACCGTCCTTGCGGATCCGCCTGGTGGCGAAGGAGATCTGCCCGCCGCCGCGTACCCGCTCGAAGACCGCGTTGTGCTCGGCGGCGAGTTCCTCGGGGATCGTGGGCGGCTCAAGGCCGATCACTTCTTCCGCGGCCCAGCCGAACATCCGCTCCGCGGCCGGGTTCCACAGCATCACGTGCCTGTCGGTGTTGAACGCGACGATGGCGTCGGCGGCGGATTCGATGACCGCGCGCGCGGTTGCGTCTACCCGCTCCCCGCCGCCGCGTTCCGCGGGCTGACCGGGAGGGGTAGTCCCCGTTCCGACCCCCCAAGCTGGGTGTGCCTGATCTGCCACCACCCCTTCATGGTGCCACCTCGGAACCACCCCGGGCAGCGGAAGACCGTTACTCCTCTTCTTGACGGTGCATGGCTGGCCTAGTTAAATGTCCGATTCTTCCGGGGTTGTTGGTGTTCTCGTGAGTAACGTCACGGTTTCGCGGCTGTGAACGGGAGCCGGCGCTGCGTACTTCCGCTGCGCCGCCCCGGCGCCTATAGTTCTGCCAGCGCGGCCCGCATAAGTCAGGCAGGACAGGGGATTTCTCAGGCAAGGCAAGCGATCCGCTTAACTTGACCGCGGATGCTTGCTATAACAAAACTATCGACCCCCAGTGGCCGCGAGGACGCGGAGATGGACCAACCTTCCCCGGATCAGGGCACGCCAGACGAGCGGCGGCTCGAGCGCCGTCGCCAGCAGGATCGTCTGCGCCCAGAACCGATCCAGCATGACGCGCAGCCGCGCCCTGGCTCGCTGGCGCACCCCGTCGTGGCCGGGTACAACGGGTCGGCTTCCGCCGCGAACGCCCTCGCCTACGCCGCCGGCATGGCGCGCAGGCTCGGCCGGCCGCTGCTCATGGTCTACGTGACGTCGCCTGGCGTTTACTGCGAGCCGCTGACCGGCCAGGTGGTGGGCCTGCTGCGGGACGCGGACTCGCTTGAGCGCTGGCTGCTCAGCGAGCTTGACCAGGCCGCCGACGCGAGCGGGCTTGAGGTCCACGTGCGCACCCGGCGCGGCAGCCCGGCGCGGGAACTCGCCTCGATCGCGGCCGAGTTCAGCGCCGACGCGCTCGTGATCGGCGCGCCGCGGCACTTCTGGCACCACCTGATCGGCTCGGTGCCAAGCTGGCTGGCCCGCAACGCCCGCTGCCCGGTCATCGTAGTGCCGTGAGCAGGTTGCGGTGCCAGGTCAGGACCGTGTAGCCGTCGACCTGGTAGGCGTGCGCCGTAGGTGACCCCGTCGGGCAGACCCCACGCCCGGTCGGCGCAGCCGGCATCGGGCGGTACGGGGGGTCGTCCCCCCGGGAG
>JAWWPV010001058.1:0-10449 GCA_033854775.1 Trebonia sp. | reverse complement strand
GCGCTGAACACGGTGACCGCGAGCACCGACCACAGCGCGATCAGCACCACCAGCCCGATCAGCCCGGAGACCCAGGACGGCAGGCGGTTCACGAGACACCAGCCCCCGTTCGGGAGCTCACAGCTGTTCTCCTGGGTCGCCGCCGAACAGCAGCTCAGAAAGCTTGTCGGCGTAGGCGTGGAACTCAGGCGAGCGCATCATCTGAGGGGTCCTCGGCCGCGGCAGCTCGATCGGAACGCAGGCCAGGATCTTCCCGGGCCGCGGCGTCATGACCGCGACGACATCCGACAGCAGCACGGCTTCGTTGATGGCGTGGGTCACCAGCAGCGTGGTCACCGCGCGCGCCAGCCAGATCCGCTGCAGCTCCAGGTTGAGCCGCTGCCTGGTCATGTCGTCGAGCGCGCCGAACGGCTCGTCGAGCAGCAGCACCTTCGGCTCGACGACGAGCGAGCGGGCGATGGCGACCCGCTGGCGCATGCCGCCGGACAGCTGCGCGGGCCGCGCCCTCTCGAACCCGTCAAGCCCGACCAGCTTGACCAGGTCCGCGACCGCCGACGGGGATGCCTTGAGGCCGGAGATCTCCAGCGGCAGCCGGACGTTGGCCGCGACCGTGCGCCAGGGCAGCAGTGCGCTGTCCTGGAACGCGATACCCAGGTGGTGCAGCCTGCGGGCGGAGGCAGGCGGCTCGCCGTGGACCAGCGCGGTGCCGGAGGTCGGCGTGTCCAGGTCGGCCAGGATGCGGAGAACGGTGGACTTGCCGCACCCGGAGGGGCCGAGGAGGGCCAGAAACTGCCCCTCCCGGCTCTCCAGGTCGACGCCGTCCAGCGCGACGACGCTCCGGCGCCCCATCCGGAACTCCTTGCGGAGGCCGGACAGGGACAGGCCGGACGCGGTCGCCGTGGTTGAACTCGTCATCGCGATACTCAGATCAGACTTGGGTTTTCCTGGTAGATCTCTTCGAGCAGGGAGAGATCGAACAGCTGCGAGGAGGTGAGCTTGAGCCCGCCGATCGCGAGGGTCTTGAGGTTCGCCTCGATCAGCGCGCCGGTGACCGTGAACAGTCCGTTCTTGGTGGTGTCGGCGTTAAGGATCAGCTTGTTCTCCGCCTCCGCCTCGAGCGTTTGCTCGGGGATCGCCAGGCCGAGCCCCTTGCCGTAGGTGTTGACGGTGAGGGTCGCGCCGAGCTTGGGGTCGGCGATGTTGTCCTTCCAGCCCTTGAGCTCGGCCATCAGGAAGGCCTTGAGCGCGGCCGGCTTGGAGGAGATCGTGGCGGTGGTGGCCATATAGGTCTCCGACACCAGCGGGTAGCCGTAGTCGGCCAGCAGGAACGTGCTGACCTTGAAGCCCTGGGATTCCAACTCGTTCGGCTCGTTGGTGATGAAGGAGAACCAGCCGTCCACTGTGCCCTGGGTCAGCGGCGTGGGGTCGAACTGGACCGACACCACCTTGATCTTGGACACATCGAGGTTGGCAGCCTTGACGAACGCGTTCCAGACCGAGGTGTTGGACACCTGGACGCCGATCTTCTTGCCGTACATGTCCTGCGGCGTGTTGATCGGGGTCTTGGCCATCGACATGATCGCGAACGGGTTCTTCTGGTACTGCGCCCCGATGATCTTCAGTGGCGCGCCCTTGAGGATCGCGGCACCGGTGATGTCGGGGGAGGAGACGCCGACCAGGGCCTTCCCGGTGGCGACGTCGGCCTCCATCGGCGTGGCCGAGGCGCCGCCGGCGATCAGGTTCACCGAGCTGAACCCCTGCGCCTTGTAGTAGCCCTTGGTGTCGGCGATGTAGCTGCCGGCGAACTCCACGTTCTTGATCCAGGACAGCCGGTAGCTCAGCGCGCCGAGATCGGGAACCGCGCTGGACGACGCCGAGGCCGTCGACGAGGAACCCGTGACCGCCGGGGAGCTGGAACTTGACGAGCTTGAGCAGGCCGCGAGCACCGGACCGGCTACGGCGGCGATGCCGCCCGCCGTCAGCAGGCGCCGCCGGCCAAGGCCGGCGCTGACCGGGGCGGAAGTCTTAGTGGTAGCCATCGAGACGGAAGTGCCCCTCTCGCTGATCGTACAGACGGCGCGCCATAGCGCCCGGATTCAGCCGACGCTAAGGTTGGGCAATTTCCGCCACGTGATGGGTAAATGTCGCGGTTGTTACGTCGCTTCCTGAGCCGTTCTTGATACTGATCCGTAACCTGGCGTTTAATGTGCGGATTACTGCGCCGATCCGCCCGCCATGACTCGCGGGATCACCGGCTGGACGATGTCCAGAGGCCCCTCAGGGATCGCGACCGCCGCCGCCGACCAGCCCCAGATCGACAGCATCACGCGTCCCGGGTCGCGGTAGCCGTCGCGGCCGTGGGTGACCCGGTAGTTGTCGACGCAGATCAGGTCGCCCGCCCGGGCCTGGAACATCGGCCCGGTATCCCGTGCCGCCGTCACCGCCGACGACCAGCGCTTGATGAGCACGGCCTGCGCCGCTTCGATGTCTGGCGCCTGGCCAGGGACCGGAGCCTGGAACGGATGGTGCCTGACCTGGGCGCGGCCGGAGCCCGGCAGAAGGCGGGCGATTGGCGCGTAGGCCGCGAGGGGGAAGTTCGGCTCCGACTGGTCGATGGCGGTCTCCCACGCGAACCGCGCGACATCCGCGTACTCCGGATCCGCGGCCATCAGCTCAAGCAGCCCGAGCCCGTCAATGAGGAACGACGCGCCCTCGCCGTGAGCGTCTGGCCGCCCGCACCACAGGAACAGGTAGTCGGGCCCGAAGTCACCGAAGCCGAAGCCGTCGTTGTGCGCAACCATCCGCTCTTCCGTCGCGGTGAACCGCCGCTTGCGCCCGCGCTCGTCGGCCGGCTGCCCGGCGACGACGGCGGCCTCTGCTTCCTGCTTTTCCTTGGTGGCCTCGAACTGCAGCCCGAAGCGCCGGAGGCCGGCGGCGAGGAACGCCCGCCCGGCGGCGAACGCCGCGTCCTGGTCGGCGCACCCGGGGAGGATGGCCGCGCCGTGCGCGGCGACTTCTGCGCGGGCCTCGGCCAGGGAGTCGACGCGCTTCGGTACGACACTGGCCAGGAAAAAGTCCATCAGGAACCCCTTTACTCCGAACGGGTGCTCCTTCCGCCCCGGCTCACGACGCTAACCCCGCCGCGTTTCACGCCGATTAACCAGCCATGCCCCGCCCGTTAGCCACGCCAACCCGCCCTGGGTACCCACCACCTCAGCCGGCGTGATGTTCCCCTCCCGCCGCCGGCCAGCCGTGCTGGGGGTACTGCCTCGGTGGCCGCGTGCCGCCGGCCGGGGTGAACCAGTCGCGTGCGTCCCAGGGGGCCTGGCTCACCTCATCGCCACTCATCGCTTCACCGGCTTTTGCCGGCTGGGACGCGGTGTTCTCGTACGGGGCGAGTACCTGACGTTCGCGGCTGGCGAGGACGCCGGCGACCAGTTGCGGTACGAGCAGGGCGGCGAGCACGACGAGCGGGACCGTCCAGCTCCCGCTGGCGGCGTGGATCGCGCCGACCGCGATGGGGCCGAGACTAGCCAGGAGATAGCCGAAGCCCTGGGCCATCGTCGAGACCTGCGCCGTTTGCCTGGCGTCGCGCGAACGCCAGGCGATATAGCTCAGCGAGAGGCTGATCGAGGCACCCTGGCCAAGCCCAAGGAGGGTCATCCACAGGTAGGCCCCGTGGACCGGCGCGGCGGCCAGGCCGGCGTAGGCGGCAGCGTAGCAGAGCACGGAGATCACGATCGGAACCCAGGTGGGCCGGATCCGCCTGGCGAGCGCCGGGCTCACCAGGGCGGCCGCGATGCCGGGGAAGGCCGAATAGGACAGCATCCAGCCGGCGCTGTGCGGGTCCATGCCGTGGTCCTGCAGCAGGGTCGGCAGCCACGTCAGGGTCACGTAGTAGCCCGTGCACTGGAGGCCCATGAACGCGGTCACGGCGATCGCGACGGGGTCGGTGAGGATGGCGCGGAACGACGGCTCTCCTCCGGCAGAGGACGCGTCGGCGGCTTCACGCGGAGGGCCGGCCAGGCCCGTGGCGCGGAAGAACTGTGGCAGCCAGAGCAGGCAGGCGGCGACCGCCGGGATTGTCCAGAGCGCGAGGGCGGGGCGCCAGTCGCCGCCCACGACCGGCTGGAGCGGCACGGTGAGCCCGTCGGCGATGGCGGCGCTCAGGAACAGGGCGGTCGAGTAGACGCCCATCCACGGGCCGACACGGTCGGGGAAGTCTCGCTTGATCACCGCGGGCATCACGACATTGGCGATCGCGATCGCTGCGCCGACGATGATCGTGCCCGCGAACAGGCTGGCCAGGCTCGGCTGGCGGCGCAGCCCGATGCCGACGGCGAGCGCGGCCATGGCGAGGCCGAGGAGTTCGTGCATGCCAAGCCGCCTGGTCAGCCAGGGCGCGAGGAACGCGAAGGCGCCGAAGGCGACGACCGGGATCGTCGTGAGCAGGCTCGCCACGGTCGCGGAAAGGCCGAGATCTTCGCGGATGCTGGTCAGGACCGGGCCGACCGATGCCACGCCGATGCGCAGGTTAAGGGCGATGAGCAGCAGGCCGGCGGTGAGAACCGCGGCGGCCAGCCTGCCACGGCGCACCGTGTGCTGCCCGCTGCGCGGACCTGGCGGATCGGCGGACGGCTCCAGCTCTTCGGTGATCGGGGCCGCGACGGCCTGCCGCCGGGCGAACGAGGGCGCGTTCAACTGAGATCTTCTCCACGCTTGTCGGTCAGTCCCCGGGCCGATGTCAGCGCTCGCTCGCCGGCCTCGCGTGATGAAGCGCAAGGCGACGTCGCCAGGACTGCGGGGGTTGTAGCAACGATAACAGGTGGTGATCGGTTCGCTACGAAATTGGCATGACATGTCCTGTGGCAAACCCTCGTCCGGGAGACGTGCGACGGCCGGGCATCGCTACTATGACTGCCGTGACTGAGTCGGCTGAGGCGTCGTTCCTCGAAGCACTGCGGGCGCTGCCCAAGGTGGAACTGCACTGCCACGTCGAGGGCACGATGCGGCCGCAGACCGTCGTCGAGCTGGCCAGGAAGAACGGCGTCCGACTCCCGGCCGGCGACGTCCGTGACCTGTACAAGTACGGGTCGCTCGATGAGTTCCTCAACGTCTTCTGGCTCGTCCAGTCGGTGCTGCACGACCGGTCCGACTGGGAACGGCTCGGCTACGAGTCGGTCCTCGACGGCGCTGCCGCCGGCCGGGTCTACGCGGAGGTCTTCGTCACCCCCGCCAGGCACCTGGCCGCGGGGCAGACCCTCGGGTCCGTGCTCGAGGGCCTGTCCGCCGGCCTGGCGGCCGGCGACGCCGAGACGGGCTGCCAGACCCGGGTGATCGTCGACATGGACAAGGCCTACGGCGGCGAGTCGGGGCTCCAGCTGATGACCGGGCTGATCGAGCTGCGGGGAGCGGGCGCGCCTGGCACCGACCGGGTCATCGGCATCGGCATGGACTCCACCGAGCTGAACGTGGACCCGCTGTCGTTCGCCCCCGCCTACCGGGAGGCGGCCGCCGCGGGCCTGCACAGGACCGGCCACCAGGGCGAGAACTCCCCGGCGGCCGCGGTCGGCGTGGTGGCCATTGGGCTCGGCGCGGAGCGGATCGACCATGGCCTGTCCCTCATCGATGACCCCGACCTGGTCACGTTCTTCGCGGAACGTCGTATCCCGCTGACGATGTGCCCGACGTCGAACGTGGTCATCGCCAACGCCTACAGCGCGGTCGACCGCCACCCGCTGCCCGCGCTGCGCGAGGCCGGCGTCCTGGTCACGGTCAACACCGACGACCCGGCCCTCACCGACCTGGACCTGGCCCGCGAGTACGCCACCTGCGCGCGAGCCTGGAACTGGTCCTGGGAACAGATGGTCGACATCGCCCTGGACGGCGTGGAAGCCACCTGGCTCGACGACTCCGACAAGCGCGCCCTGTCCGCCCGCATCCGCGAGGAGGCGGCTCGCCTCCGCCCGTCCGTCTAAACGCCGCGAACCGACGCCTTAGCGCGGAAATTATTTTTATCGCGGAGACTTGTTGATCGCATAGCGTAAAAATGTTCCGTGCTGAAAAAAGTTTCCGCGATCTGATCATGGGCGCGAGAGAGAATGCCTCTGGAAAGGACGGCCAGCGCGTTGAGGGCCCCGGCGGTAACTCATGCCGTCCTCGCCGCGATCAGCCGCGCCGAACCGGTTCACTGGGCCGTCGGCGTTGAGACCGCACTCGTTCGGGATGAATGGCGAGGGTCGCCGCGGCGACCGGCAGCGGCGCGCGGACGGGGCCGCCGCGCACGGTCTGCCGCCGTGACGGTCGGGCAACTATCCTTAACGCGACGGGGGACTAACAACCGGACAAGACGGAGGGGCCGCAATGGCCAGCCTGATGCGCGCCCTGATTATCGACGGCACAAAATCGGCCAGCGTTCAGCGCGTCGCCGTGCCGGTCCCCGGTCCGCGCCAGGTGGTGGTCGATGTGCACCGGGTGGGAGTCTGCGGCACCGATGTCGAGCTTTTCACCAGGGAACTGCCCTATTTCGAGCAGGGAAAGTCGCGTTTCCCGCTGTGTCCAGGGCACGAGTGGTGCGGCACCGTGTCCGCTGTCGGGGCAGAGGCCGATGAGGGCTGGGCCGGCGCGCGTGTCACCGGCGACACCATGCTCGGCTGCGGTCACTGCCGCCGGTGCGCGTCCGGGCGTCATCATGTGTGTGCGGACCGGAGCGAGATCGGCATCACGGGGTGGCCGGGGGCCCTCGCCGAGAAGCTCCTTGTTCCCGTCGGCAGCCTTTACCGGCTCCCGAGCGCCGTGGACGACCGCGCCGGGGCCCTCGTGGAGCCGGGCGGAAACGCCTTGCGTGCCGTGCTGGCCGCTCAGGCGGGACCGGGCAGGAGGCTGCTCATCTGGGGCCCGGGCAGCATCGGGCTGCTCGCGGCCTCCTTCGCGCGGGCCGCGGGCGCGGACGTCGACGTGGTCGGCCTCGACTTCGCCCGCGAGGAACTGGCGAAGAGCTTCGGCGCGACTCACTACTGGACGACCGCGGACCTGCCGCCGGGAACCTATGACGCCGTTATCGACTGCACCGGCGACGACACAGTCCCCGCGCTCGCCCTACGGTTCGTCGAGCCCGCCGGCCGAATGGTGTACATCGGCCTTTCCGGGAAGCCCAGCCTCATCGACAGCCGTGACGTCGCGCTCAACGACATCACCGCGGTGGGGATCCTCGGGGCGTCGGCCGGCCTGGCGGCCGCCATCGAGCACTACGCCGACGGCCGGGTGGACCCCGGGCCGCTCGCGCAGGTTCTCATCGGCCTCGACCGCGCGACGGAGGCCCTCGCCGGGCGGCTCGATCCGGGCGCGGGAACCAAGATCCACATCGACCCGCGCCGCTAGCGCGCCGTGGCCGCGGCGATGGCCTCCTCCACGTTGTCGCCGTACGCGTCCTTATACTCCTCCTGCCGCCGGAACGCGTGCTCGCCGGCGACGACCGGCCGCGCCGCGCGCCGGCCCGAGCCCAGGCAGGACGGCGCGGCCTCCACTAGCAGGTCAAGGCGCGGGTAGTGGAAGTAGGGGATGGAGATCCGCCTGCTCGTCGCCGCCACCTCGGCCGGCGGGTTGACCACGCGGTGGATGTTGGGCCGGATGACATGGCCGGTCCACCGGGCCAGCAGGTCGCCGGCCTGCACGAGGAAGGCGCCGGCGGGAATCAGCACCGGCACCCACTCCCGCGAGTGCGGCAGCATCACCTCAAGGCCGCCTGGGGACTGATCGGCCCACAGCAGGGTCAGGCCGCCGCGGTCAGTGTGCTGGCGGGTCCGGAGCTGCCCGGGCCCGGGCGGGGTCTCCTGAGCGATGTAGTTGATCGCGACCAGGTTCGCGTAGTGCTCGTCCGTCCACTCGGCTGCGACCTCACCGGGCAGGTCCAGGGAGCTGATGATCGCGGTCATCAGCCGGCTGGCGAGGTTGCCGAGCGCCGCGTAATACCGAGTCCACACCTGAGCGAAGGCCTCCGGGTGCGAGGGCCAGAGCGCGAACGTCGCCGCGTTGGCGGCAAGCGCCGAGGGGGTCTCGTCGCGCGTGCCGGACAGCGAGATCTCGAAGCGCTCGAGCAGGTCGGGGACCCGGCCGCCGGTCAGGTCCGCTGCACCCTCGTAGACTGGCTGCCAGCCGCGCCACAGCCCGTCGCCTGGCCACCGGGCCGGCAGCTTCCTTATCCTGGGCAAGTCGAAGAACTCCGTCGACACCTCGACCATCTCGGCCATCAGGTCGGCGGGCACGCCGTGACCGGTGATGAACACGCAGGAGGACTCCCGCAGCGCGTCGACGAACGCCGACGGTGGCTGGGCGGCGAGGTCCGTGGTGGGGACGGTGAAGGCGGTCATGCGGGATCTCCTGTCCAGCCGATGACGGACGCGACCGCGGCCCGCGCCGTTCAAGGGGTGATCCAGGTGGTAGATCGGACCGCGCCTCCAGCGTCTCCCGGCGCGAGGCACCGTCAGGTTAGGTGAATGTCAATTTGATGTTTCCCCTGCGCGGGTGGCCGCGCGTGAGCCCGGCGAGGTTCGCGGCGTGTCAGTGGTGTCACAGTCCTGCGGGCAGACCTGTAACGCGGCGTTAACGACCCGGCGTGCCAGCGGAAATGCCGGGTCACGATCGTCGGGATATGATCCCGGTATCACTGAGCGGCGGAGTCGAGCCGGGAGCGCGCACCGGTACCAGTGTGGGGATCGTCATCATGGGGCCCAGTGAGCATAACTGAGCCAATGGCCTACAACTCGGCAGCCTACGACTACGTCATCGTCGGCGGGGGAAGCGCGGGGAGCGTCGTCGCCTCCCGGCTTGCCGCCGCCCAGCCGGACGCCACGGTCCTGCTGATCGAGGCCGGGTCCGCCGGGCGCGGCGTCGCCCAGATCGTCGACCCGCCGCAGTGGACCAAGCTGTGCGGCACCGCCCTCGACTGGGGGTACCGCTACGCGCCAACCGGGCACGTGGCAGGCCGGGCGATTCCGGTCGCCCGCGGCAAGGTGCTCGGTGGGTGCGGCGCGACCAACGCGATGCAGTGGTTCCGCGGTCATCCCGACGACTACGACGCCTGGGAACGGGCCGGGGCAACCGGGTGGGATTACGCGGCCCTGCTGCCCTACTTCCGGCGCAGCGAGGACTGGGAAGGCGGCCCGTCCGCCCACCGGGGCGGCGGCGGCCCGATGCGGGTCACCCGCCCCGCCGACCCGCACCCGATCGCGTCCGCGCTCGTCGAAGGCGCCGCCGAGCTCGGCCTGGCCAAGCTCGACGACCCCAACTCGGGCGAGACGTGCGGCGCCGCCCTGGCGAACATGAACATCGCCGAGGGCCGCCGATTCAGCGTGGTCGACGGTTACCTGCCCGCCTGGGCGCCGCCGCCCGCCCCCGGCCAGGTCCCGGTCGGTGCCTGGACTCGAGTGGCCGAGCCGCCGCCCAACTTGACCGTGCTGACCGGGTCGACGGTCGCCAGGCTGGGCTTCGGCCGGGACCGTCGGTGCGAGTCGGTGTTCCACACGGCACGCGGTACCCTCCGCTGCACCCGGGCCCGCGCCGGGGTCGTGCTCGCCCTCGGCGCGTTCGGCACGCCGGAACTGCTCGTCAGGTCGGGCATCGGCGACCCGGCGGGGCTGTGCGCGCTCGGCGTCGACGTCGTCGCCTCGCTGCCGGGGGTGGGCCGCAACCTGCAGGACCACCCGCTGCTGATGGGCATGAACTTCCGCGCCAGGCGCCGCCTCGGCATCGCCCGCGACAACGGTGGCGGCGCAATCATGAACTGGCGTAGCTCGCGGGCGCACCGCCCCGACCTGCACGCGTTCGTCGTCCAGGGCCGCCACGCCTACCCAGAAGGTACCGCGCGGTACGGCCTGGCCGGCGCGCCGGACGTCTGCGCGATCTCTCCTGGCCTGATGGGCTCGACAAGTAAAGGCAGCCTGACTGTGCGCGACGTGTCCAGGTCTGGCCCGGACGCCGTGGAGATCGACTCCGGGTTCCTGAGGGAGCGCCGGGACGTGGACGCCCTGATCGAGGCGATGGACACGATCATGGATCTGGCCGCCACGTCCGCGTACGCGGACCTCGTCGGCAAGCCGGTCATGCCGCCCGGCCGGCTCTCCAAGTCGGACAAGGAGGCGTTCGTCCGCGAGAACTGCTCGACGTTCTTTCACCCCTGCGGCACCGCCGCCATGGGCACCGAGGGAAACGCGGTCGTCGACCCGCGGCTGAACGTCATCGGTGTCGCGGGCCTGCGCATCGCCGACGCGTCGGTGATCCCGGTCATCCCCACCGGCAATACCCAGGCGGCCGTCATCGCCATCGCCGAACGCGCAGCTGACCTGATCCTCGGAGCACCGAATGACTGACGACCAGGTTCGTGCACACGGGGGTGCTCGGGTCCGAGCCGTAAACAGCACCAGACGGACTGCCCGCCGCGCCCCCGCACCG
>JAWWPV010001057.1:0-3718 GCA_033854775.1 Trebonia sp. | reverse complement strand
AGCTCAGCCATCGCGGCGAGACGGACACGCAGCACATCGACCCGGCCGACCTCGAGAAGGTCCGTCACCTCGACAGCACGCCCGAGAACATCCGCCTGGCCGTCGAGGGCTCGCTGCGGCGCCTCCGGACGGACCGCATCGACCTCTATTACCAGCACCGCGTCGACCCGGCCACCCCAATCGAGGAGACCGCCGGAGCCCTCGGTGAGCTCATTGACGAGGGCAAGATCCTGCACTACGGGCTCTCGGAAGCGGCACCGGAGACCATCCGCCGGGCGCACGCGGTGCGTCCGGTGACGGCTCTGCAGACCGAGTACTCGCTGTGGACCAGGGACCCCGAGAGCGAGATCCTGCCCCTCGTGCGCGAGCTCGGAATCGGCTTCGTGGCCTATTCCCCGCTGGGGCGCGGCTTCCTCACCGGGCGCATCCGCTCCGCCGACCAGCTCGACGAGGCCGACTTCCGCCGCAGCAGTCCCCGCTTCGCGGGGGACAACTTCCAGGCGAACTGGCGCATCGTCGAGGTGGTCGAGCAGGTCGCCGCCGAGACCGGCGCCACTCCCGCCCAGGTCGCGCTGGCCTGGCTGCTCGCGCAGGGCGGCGACATCGTGCCGATCCCGGGAACACGCCACAGTGAACGGGTCGAGGAGAACGTCGGTGCCGACGCCATCGAACTGAGCGCGGGCCAGCTCGGCCGCCTGAACGCCGTCGAGCCGCCCGTCGGTGACCGCTACGCCGATATGACGCCCCTCAACGGCTGACCTTGTGTGGCTGGTCGGCGCCGGCTGCTCACGCGCCACCCGGCCGGATCGCCGTGCGGTCGACCGTCCACGCGGCGGCCCGCTCGCTGAGCGTCAGCCCCAGGCCAGGCCGGTCAGGGACGATCATCTTCCCGTCGGCCACGAGCAGGTGCTCGTTGAAGAGCGGCTCCAGCCAGTCGAAATGCTCCACCCACACCTCATGCGGGTAGGCCGCGGCGAGGTGCACGTGCAGCTCCATCGCGAAGTGCGGTGCCACGCTCAGCCGATGTTGCTCGGCTAGGGCCAGCACCTTCAGGAAGGGCGTGATCCCGCCGACCCGCGGCGCGTCCGGCTGAACGAAGTCGGCCGCGCCGGCGGAGATCATGCGTTCGTGCTCGGCCACACTGGTCAGCATCTCGCCGGTGGCGACCGGAGTGTCCAGCGCCGCCGCCAGCGCCGCGTGCCCCTCCGCGTCGTACGCGTCGAGCGGCTCCTCGATCCAGGTCAGGTCGTACGCCTCGAAGATCCGGCCGATGCGCAGCGCCGTCGCGCGGGTCCACTGCTGATTGGCGTCAACCATGAGCGGCACCGCCGGCCCGATCGCCTCCCGCACGGCTTGCACCCGGGCGATGTCCACGGCGGAGTCCGGATGCCCGACCTTGACCTTGATGCCGCCGATACCGAGGGCCAGTGACTTCTGCGTGTTATCGAGCACCTCCTCCAGCGAGGAGGACAGGAACCCGCCCGAGGTGTTGTAGCAGGGAACGCTGTCACGGTAGGCGCCGAGCAGCTTGGCCAGCGGTAGCCCGGCACGGCGGGCCTTGAGGTCCCACAGGGCGGCGTCGAGCGCGGCGATCGCCTGGACCGAGAGGCCGCCGCGGCCGACCGACGCACCCGCCCAGGCCAGCTTCTCCCACAGCCGGCCGATGTCGCTTGGGTCCTCGCCGATCAACTCGGGGGCGATCTCGCGGGCATGCGCGTAGAGGCCAGGTCCGCCGGCTCGCTTGGCGTAGCTGAACCCTAGTCCCTCGGCCCCGTCGGTGGTGCGGGTGCGCGCGAACAGGAACGCGACCCGGGTCAGCGGCTTCTGCCGCCCGGTGAGTACCTTGGCATCGCTGACCGGCGTCGCCAGCGGCAGGAACGCCAGCGACAGGTCGATCGAGTCGATGCGGTCCGGACGGGTCATGTCATGCTCGCCAGGGCGGCACGGAGGAGGGCCAGGATCGTGGGGGCGGCCTCGGGAATGGGGCGGTCCGCCGCGAGGGAGTCGAAGACCTCGAAGCCGGTTAGCGTGTGCAGGACGGGGCTGAAGTTCGGCCCGGCGCCGAGGCGGGTGGCCAGGACGGCGGCACCGCTGCGGCGCCGGTCGTCGCGTGCCGCGATGACCTGGCCGACGTCGGGGTCAAGGGCGGCCAGGCCGCGCAGGCGGCGCGTGCAGTCCCGGTCCACCGCCCAGAAGTCGGCGATGACCTCGACGAACGTACGCAGCGCGGCGCGCGCGTCGGGCTGACCGAACGCCTCGGCGAGACGCTCCATGTGCCCGCGCTCGGCCAGGTCGTCGCAGAGCGCTTCGAGCAGGCCGATCTTCGTACCGAACTGGTAGTAGACAGTGGCCCGGGAGACATCGGCCTGGCGGGCTATCGCGTCCACGGCGACCGTGCCCTTGGCGACCAGCAGATCGCGGGCGGCGGCGACGATGCGGGCGCGGGTCTCGTCCACCGCGTCGCGCCGACGGCCCATCTCGTAGGGTCGGGGACTCATCTGCGCCTCCAGCCTGCTCGGACGGTCGCCGGGGGCCGGCGGCCGCCCGAGTAGTATCGCCTACGCCGTTCCCGGCCGGCCGCCAACCGCCCCGGACAGGGCGTCGACCAGCGCGGTCAGGATCACCCGCTGCCCCTCGGGCGTCGGGTGCAACCCGTCGGCGGCGAGGAGCCCGGGGCACTCGTCCGGTACGAACACCGGGTCGAGGTCCACGACGGTCTCCGGGCGCTGGCGGATGCCGTCGGCCACCGCCGCCAAGTCGCTGTTGTGCCACCGGCTGCCGGTGTAGCGCAAACCGGGCGCCTCGGCGATGCGCCGCTCATCCACCGGGTGGGGCGTCAGCCACACCCAGCGAGCGCCGGTCGGCCCGGCCAGCGCCCGCAGCAGCGACAGATTGCGCCGGGTCTCCTCGGGCCGGACCAGGGTCGCGCCCTCGGCGATCCGCCGAGCGTCATTGGTGCCCAGCTTGCACAGCACCCAGTCGACCCGCCCGGCCTGCCGCAGGGTGGCCGCCCACCGTCCCAGTGCCTCCGTGCTGGTCTGCCCCGACACCGCGGCGTTGACGACCAGGATGTCCCCCCACTGCTTCAGTACGTGTCCGAGCACGTCGGCCCACGACAGCCGGTCCGCGGTGTCGCTCTCCCCCAGCGCGAGCACCGTCTGCCCTTTCTGGAACGGCAACCGGTGGAGCCGGTCAGCGACTTCGGGCGCGCACATCAGCTCGTCGGCCTCGGCCCGGGCCTGCTGGTCGAAGGCGTCCACCTGCACCTGGTACACGGCGGGCGACAGGCCCAGCGCGGCGGCCAGCGTTTCCGGGCCCGCGTTCGCGAGATAGGGCGTCGACCGGTCGGGGTGCATGTAGCGGACCAGCCGCTCGGCCATGGCGGTCAGATCCGGGTATTGCGCGCTCATGAATCTCTCCTCTTGCCCTGGGCTACTTGCCCTGGGCTACACTTTATTCATACAGTCTGTCTGACTGAATTTCTACTCCGGCTGCGAAACACGTACCGGACGACGGAGAGGCGAGCTCATGAAGGTTCTGGTGGTGGGTGCCGCGGGCCGCACCGGCGGCCTACTGGCCGAACGGGCACTGCGGGACGGCCACGCCGTCACCGCACTGGCCCGCGACCCGAGCCGGGTGACCCCGCGCGCCGGCCTGACCGCGGTGCGCGGCGACGTGCGCGATCCGGCGGATCTGGCGGCGCACATGCCGGGTCAGG
>JAWWPV010001056.1:0-3665 GCA_033854775.1 Trebonia sp. | reverse complement strand
CGCGTCGAGCCGGGGCGACGACTTGCCGTCGAGGCCGCCGATCCGGACCGTCCCCGCGCCCCCGTAGGTGATCAGCCCGGGTTCGAGGTAGTCGGCGGAGAAGTTCACCAGGGCGCCGATGGTGCGCTCCGCCCCGATCACGTCCGCGATGACGCGGGGGCACAGCCCGTTCTGCAGCGAGACCACGGTTGAGTCCGGGGTGAGGGCCGGCGCGATCGAGGCGATCGCGCCGACCGTGTGCTGCGCCTTGACCGCGAGCAGTACCGTCTCAAGCGGCCCCTCCAGCTTGTCCGGAGTGGTCGACTTCACGCCGACGGTAAAGGTCTCGTCCAGCCCCTGGATGGTGAGGCCGTGCTCGGCCATCGCGGCGACGTGCGCCGCGTCCGCGTCAACGGCCTCTATCTCGGTGCCAGAACGCGCCAGGCACGCCCCGATCGTGGCGCCGATCGCGCCGGCGCCGACGACCGTGACCCTCACGACGCCGCCCAGCGGACGGGCTGGCCGGCCGCCGCGCGCACCGTCCCGCCCTGGACGACCAGGCGCACGTCGCCGAGCTTGCGCAGGTCGGGCAGGGGGTCGCCGGCGACTGCGATGATGTCCGCGGAATAGCCCGGCTTGACCGTGCCGACCTTGTCGCCGATGCCGAGGAATTCGGCGGTGTAGGACGTGCCGTGCCTGATGGCGTCCAGCGTGCTCATGCCGCCCTCGGTCATCAGGTACAGCTCGGTCGGCAGGTCATCGAAGCGGGTCCGCCGCCACCCGGCGTCGGTGCCGGCGATGAACTCCACCCCCGCCTCGCGGAACTTCCGGAACTGGTCCAGGTTGTCCTCGAGCATCATCTTCCACTTGTCGTAGAACTCCCGCTCCTGCGGCGGCACCTCCGGACCGGCCTCGTAGTGGGTGACCACGTCGTACCCGACCACGAGGGTGGTGGTCACGACGACGCCGGCCTTCGCGACCTTCTCAGCGACCTCCGGCACGAACATCTGCTCGCCCGCCTCGTTGAGGATGAAGCCGGCGTGCTCGATGCCGTCCACCCCGGCGGCGACGGCGTACTCCAGCGCCTCCGCGCACAGGCAGTGCACGGTGACCTTGCGGTTCAGCCGGTGGGCCTCGTCGGCGATGGCGGCGACTTCCTCGCGGCTGAAGGACGGCTTGTAGGAGATGGTGTTCAGGGTGCCGCCGCCCGAGCCCATGACCTTGATCCAGTCGGCACCGGCCCGGGCGAGCTGGCGGACCTTGAGCCGGACGCCGTCGACGCCGTCAGCCTCGCCGCCGAGGTACCAGCAGTGGCCGCCCGTGATCGTGACGGGCTGGCCGGTCAGCAGCATCCGGGGCCCGCTGGCGATGCCCAGGTCGAGGGCACGGCGCAGCTGGAATGTGGTGTCGCCACGCCCGCCGGTGTCCCGGACGGTGGTGATGCCGGCCTCGAGCGCGGTGCGCGCCGCGTTGGCGGCCGACGCCACCAGCACGCCGTCGGGCTCGCGGACGATGTCCTCGAGCATGGTGTCGTTCCCGGGCATGTCCAGGTGCACGTGGGCGTCGATGAGGCCAGGCAGCAGGGTGCAGCCGGTGTAATCGAGCTCCTCGGCGCCCGCTGGCACCGCGCCCTCAGGTGCGGCGCCCTGGTACACGCCGGTGATCGTGTCGCCGTCGACGACCACGACCGGGTTGGGCAGCGGGGCGCTGCCGGTGCCGTCGATGAGGCTGTCGGCGCGGATGATCTTCGTTGTCATAGCTGGTCGTTGACCCTTCCGGTTAACTCAGGGACGCCTTGTAGAAGTACTCGAAGCCGCCGCCCGAGTAGGTCAGGCCGGTCAGGTTCTTGGAGTAGACGAGCAGGTCCTGGTTCAGGTGCAGCGGCAGCTCCACGGCCTGCTGCATGATGATCTGCTGGGCCTGCTCGTAGAGCGGCGCCCGAGCGGCCTGGCTGGTGGTGGTCGCGCCCGCGTCGATCAGCTTGGTCAGCTGGGGGTTGGTGTAGTGGCTCCAGTTGTAGTACTGGCCCGGGGTGAACCACAGGTCCAGCGCGCTCGGGTCGACGGCGATGTACTGCAGCGGGGTCAGCGACATGTTGCCCTTGAGGTTCGACTCCAGCCAGGCGGGCGCCGCCTGCTGCTCGACGCTGACCTGCATGCCGGCGGACTGCAGGCTGTTCTGGATCGCCTGGGCGATGAGCGGGTACTCCGGCACCGTTGAGATGGCCGTGATGGTCAGCGCGAGCTTCTTGCCGCCCTTGGTCCAGGTGCCGCCGGCCTTGCTCCAGCCGTCGGCCGTGAGGACCTGCGCCGCCTTCGCGGGATCGTAAGGGTACATGTTGGCGAGCGAGGCGTCGTAGCCCAGCATGTTCGAGGAGAACGGGGTGTTCTGCGCGGGGAACACCCCGGAGTCGGCGAGCTGGATCACGGCCGTCTTGTTGATCGAGTACAGGATGGCCTGCCGCACCGCGAGGTCGTTCGTGGGGAACGTGCTGGCGTTGATCGGCGCGAAGATGCCCATTCCGGAGATCGGGTCGGCCAGCTCGTTGTAGGAGGACTTGAGGGCCTTGTAGTAGGTGCCGGGCGTCTCCTGGATGAGCTGGGACTGCCCGCTCTGCAGGGACCCCACGCGGGCCTGGGAGTTCGTGACGATGTTGAAGACTATCTTGGAGATCTTCGACGGCCCGTTCATCCCGACCGCGGGCGGCGCCCAGTCGTAGCCGGGGTTGCGCTCCAGTACGACGCTCTGGTTCGGCGTGTAGCTGACGAACTTGAACGGCCCGGTGCCGACCAGGTGCGTGCCGAGGTTCTTGCCGTACTTGGTGATCGCGGTCGGCGACTGGATGCCCATGTACGGCTCGCCGAGCTGCTCCAGCAGCGGCGCGTAGGGCGTGCTGCAGTGGAGCTGAACGGTGTACTGGCTCGGCGCGGTCGCGGTGGTGCACGGGCCGAGCAGCCCGAGGGAGATCGTCGACTGGGTCGTCTTCGCGGTGATGTACTTGATGTTGGCCACCACCGACTGGGCGTTGAACGGCGTGCCGTCCTGGAACGTGACGCCGTGCCGCAGGGTGAAGGTGTAGGTCTTGCCGTCCGGCGAGACAGACCACTTCGTGGCCAGGTCCGGGGTCGCCTTCAGGCTCGGCGTCAGCCAGACCAGCGTGTCGAAGACGTTGACGTCGATCGGCCCGACGTCCCGCGCCCCGGTGGTGGCGGGATTGAGCGTGTCCGGCGGCTCCGCCCAGCCGAGGGTGAGCGTACTGCCGCTGGCGCTGGAGCCGCCGCCGGATGAGCAGGCGGCGACGGTCACCGCCGCCACGGCCAGGGCGATGACGGCCGGCAGCCGCCTGAATCTGACTCTCATGCGTGTGCTCCTTAGAAGCGGTTAAGGGTGGGGTCGAGCTCGTCGCGGAGCCCGTCGCCGATCAGGTTGACGCCCACGACGAACAGGGCGAGGAAGATGCCGGGGAAGACGCTGATCCACCAGGCGAGGGTCAGGTAGTTCTGGCCGTCGTTGAGGAGCGCGCCCCATTCCGGCGTGGGTGGCTGGACACCGAGTCCGATGAAACCGAGCGCTGCGATCCACAGCGCCGCGATGCCGAGCCATGAGGTGGTCATCACGATCACGTTGGCGCGGATGCCGGGCAGCACGTGCCGGCCGATGATGTGCCAGGCGCTCGAGCCCAGGCC
>JAWWPV010001055.1:0-8700 GCA_033854775.1 Trebonia sp. | reverse complement strand
CGGCGTCTACGCGTCGATGCCCGCCAGCCTCAAGAGCATCTACTCGAGCTACCCGAACGAGCTCATCCAGAGCCCGTGGGCCACGACCAAGATCACCGCCAAGCCCCCGTGGAAGATCGGGTTCATCGCCTTCGCGATCACCAACCCCTACAACCAGGACGTGCTGACCGGGCTGCAGCAGCAGTTCGCGATCGCCAAGAAGGCCGGCCTCGTGACGGGCAGCCTGATCACGAACATCCCGGCGACCATGGCCGCCTCCACGGCGGAACAGCAGATCTCCGCGATTCAGCAGATGGTGTCGCAGGGCGTGAACGCGATCATCTTGCTGCCCGTGGACAGCGTCGCCGAGGCCCCGGCCATCAACGCCGCCGGCAAGGCGGGCGTGCCGGTTATCCTGGCCGATACTCCCCCCGCGCCGAACACGCCGTACGCCGTGTCCGCCTGGTCGCAGAACCAGGTTGAGGCCGACGCCGGCGCGCTCGGCCTCATCAAGTCGGGCAACATCGTCATCGTCAAGGGCGTCGCGGGCAACGAGAACGACGTCGTGCTGTACAACCAGGCGATCGCCGACCTCAAGAACTGCCCGAACATCCACGTCGCCGCCACGCTGTACGGCAACTGGGATGAGGGGACCGCGAAGACCGTCGTGGCCCAGTACATCGCCTCGCACCCGCAGCCCCTGGCGGGCGCCATCCAGGACGGCGGCATGATGTCCGGGATAATCCAGGCGTTCCAGTCGACCGGCGCGACCGTCCCGACGATCGCCGACGGCGAGTGCGGCGGCGGCGACCTGTCCTGGTGGCTGGCGCACAAGAGCACCTACCAGACGGTGGGCGGCTGCTTCAACGGCTTCCAGGGCGCCTACACCTACATGGATGTCACGCTGCGCGTGCTCGACAACAAGGGACCGAAGTACAACGTCCTCGAGATGCCGACGCCCGCGATCACCAACAGCAACCTGGCGGAGTTCGCGCAGTCCGGCCTGCCGCTCAGCTCGACCAACGAGGTCGGCGGACCGCAGACCGCGTGGTGCGACGACACCTGCCTGAACAAGTACTTCAACCTCACCGGCGCGGCCACCGCGAGCTAGCGGCCGGGCCGGCCAAAAGTCAAAGTCAACCCCGAGGTTAATCAGAACGAATGCGTGGCCCCGCCCTCAACCAGGAACTGGTTCCTGGGGGCGGGGCCACGCCCGTTCGCCCCAGCAGATGCCCTTCGCGAGCGCTTCTTACTGTTATCAGCGCGCGGCGAGGGCGGCCGCGGACGCGCCCTGTTCCCTGCCCCCCGGAAATGGCGAACGGATGGCGAGCGGCTGCCATCCGTTCGGGATTCCCGGTATCGGCCTTTGACTTTGGGTCTTTGGATCCTCAGCCGATGTCGGCGGGGGCCTCGCGGCGCAGGAAGCGCCACCGGCCCGCCTCCCGGATGAGCTCGTCGTTGTAGTGGCCGAGCTTGGCGAGGGCCGGGCCGCCGCCGCTGCCCTTGACCGCGTACAGCCAGGTCAGCTCGGCACGGGCGCGGTCGGGGTCATCGGGGTCGAGCTCGATCAGCGGGTTGACGATGACGTGGTAGTCCTCGCCCGGCTCGCGGCCGAGGAGGCCGCTGCCGGGCATCGCCTCGACCATCTCCCTGATGGCGGCGCGCCCCTTGGCCATCCCGGGGCCCGCGACGAACTCGCCGTTCTCGGCGAACAGGTCGGCGTAGGCCGCGAAGTCCTGCCGGTCGAGGACGATCTTGTACTCCATGAACAGCCGCCTGATCTGCTCCAGGTCCTCAAGGCGGCGCAGCCGGGCCCCAGTGTCAGTAAGCACAGTGTCAGTAGGCCCAGTGTCAGTAAGCCCAGTGCCGCCCCGGCCGATGTCACCCTGGTCCGCGTCCGTCGCCGCTGTACCGCTCGGCGCGGGCTCCGCCGCCCGGCCGGCGGCCTCCGCGTCGGCGCCCCAGCCGACGGGGAGCTCGAGCTCCTTGTGCGGGATGTTGGTGTGCGCGATCCGCGTCCTGAACCGCCAGCGGCCGTGCTCGCGCACGTAGGTGTCCTCGTAGGTGCCGAGCAGCCGCATCACCGGGACGTTGCCGTCGCCGCGGCCCACCCACGACCAGGTGAGCAGGCCGGTCGCCCGGTCGCCGTCGACGATGATCACCGGGTCGGTCAGCAGGTGCCAGGACGACTGCGGCCCCGGCTGGCGGGCGGGGAGGCGCTCGGTGAGCATCTGGGTGATGCCCGCCGGGGACTTGGCGTAGCCGGTACCGCCGATCCACTCGCCTTCCGCGGCGAACAGCAGGCCGTAGGAGACCAGGTCGTGGGTGTCGAGGTGGCGGCGGTAGTCCTGGATGAGGCGGCGGATCTCCTCGACGTCCTCGAGGCGGCGCAGGCGCTCTTCTGTGCTGGTCACGGGGTCACGCTCCGGGGACAGAGAACGGGATCGGCGCCGGGCCGACCAAGGTCTGGATCACGTGCATGGTGGTCGACGTGCAGACGAACAGCGAGCGCAGGTCCGCGCCGCCCCAGACCAGGCTGCCGGACACCGCGGGCGTCTCGATGATGCCGAGCAGGTCGCCCGACGGCGCGATCACCCAGACACCGCCGCGCGCGGTGCACCAGATGTTGCCGAGCGCGTCGACCTCCATGCCGTCGGGGTTGCCGTTGCCCGGCGTCCCCGGGCTGCCCATCTGGTCGTGCACCGTCCGCACGTTGGACAGCGACCCGTCGGGCGCGACGTCGTACGCCTTGAGGTCCCGCCGGTCGTTGACGTACAGGATGCTCTCGTCCGGGGAGAAGGCCAGGCCGTTCGGCTGCTCGAACTCCTTCTGCGCGACCACCAGCTCGCAGTCGCCGCCGCCCGGCGGCACCCGGTACACGCCCTGGAAGTCCAGCTCGAACTTGCGCCCGACGCCCACGGGCACGTCCCACCGGCCGTAGTTCGGGTCGGTGAAGTACACGCTGCCGTCGGACGCCGCGATGACGTCGTTGGGGCTGTTCAGGTACTTGCCCTGGTAGTGGCAGGCGACGACCTGGCGCCAGCCGTCCGGCCTGATCCTGATCAGAGAGCTGGTCACCTGCTCGCAGACGAGCAGGCTGCCGTCGGCCTCGTAGGCCATGCCGTTGCCCTTGTAGGTCGGCCAGGCGTCCAACTCCATGCCGCCCGCCTCGCTCCAGCGCCAGCGCCGGTCGCCGGGGATGTCGCTGAAGATGAGGTAGTTGCCCGCCGGGTTCCAGGCGGGCCCCTCGGTGAACCCGTAGCCGGAGCCGATGAGGCGGAAGTCCTGGTCGCGGTCGATGAGGTCGGCTAGCGCGTCGGTTTCTGATGCGAACGAGAGCATCGTTGACTCCTGTCGGATCGTATACGCGAAACTATTTGCCGGCGCTGAGGTCCGTCGGCCACCACTGCTTGTGCGCCTCGGAGTGATCGGCGGCGAAGCCGAGCTCGTCCGCCGCCTCCGCCCACCGGCGCCGCACCAGCTCGAGCGCCGGGGCGGGCACGCCGACCGACTCGGCGAGGCCGGCCGCGATGCCGACGTCCTTCGCGAGCAGGCCGAGCGCGAACCCGGTGCCGTACCGGCCCGTGATCACGTCGTTCTTGAACACGACCTCGGTGTTGAAGCTCCGGCCGGTCGAGGTGTTGACGACGTCAAGCATCACCGCCGGGTCGAGGCCGAACTCCTTGCCGATGGCGAGCGCCTCGGCCGCGGCCGTGTACGCCGTGGCGCCGAGGAAGTTGTTCAGCGCCTTCATCGCGTGCCCCGAGCCGAGCGGCCCGGTGCGGAAGATCCGCTCACCGAGCACCTCAAGCACAGGGCGGACCACGGCGAACGCGTCCTCGTCCTGGCCGCCGACCATGAGCGAGAGCGTGCCGGTCTCGGCGCGGGCGATGCCGCCTGACACCGGCGCGTCGACGACGCGGATTCCCGCCGGTGCGAGGTCGGCGGCGAGCTTCTGCGTGCCGACCGGGTCCGCTGAGCTCATGTCGAGGATGACCGAGCCCGGGCTGAGCGCCGATGCTATCCCGCCGTGGGCGCCGAGGACGGCCTCGCGCACGGCGATGCCGTCGGGCAGCATGGTCACCACGACGGTTGCCCCGGCGAAGGCCTGCGACGAGTCGCCCGGCTCGCCGCCGTGCTCGGCGATGAACCGCCGCTGGGTCTCGGCGTCGCTGTCCCTGATGACCAGCGGGAAGCCGGCCGCCGCGAGGTTAGCGGCCATCCGGCGGCCCATGTTGCCGACGCCGACGAACCCGGCCGGGCTCTTGCCCGGCGCCGCCGCCGTCACTCAAGCCCCATCTCGGCCAGCACCGCCGAGGCGTTGCGGAACCCGTCCACCGCGGCGGGAATGCCGCAGTAGACGGCCGCCTGCATCAGCACCTCGCGCAGCTCGTCCTTGGTGACCCCGTTGTTGATCGCCCCCTTCACGTGCACCCGGATCTCCGGGGCGCGGCCGAGCGCGACGAGCATGGCGACCGTGAGCATGCTCCGGACGCCGCGGGGTAGCTGCTCGCGCCCCCAGACCGAGCCGAAGCAGTACCGGGTCACCAGCTCCTCGAACTCCCTGGTGAAGTCGGACTGGCTCTCGACCTTGGCCCGGCCGTGCTCCGGGCCGAGCATCTCCTCCCGGATCGCGATCCCCTTCTCGTACAGCGGGTCTGCCAGCTCGTCTGCCATAGAAACCTCCCGGTGGATCGCGGATGGTATATCCCTGCGAGCGCGCTGTCCCCCTAGTCAGCCCATAGCAGATGATATACGATTTCCTCTGCTTGGCCAGAGCCGACCACTCGGGAGGACATGGATGTCCGAGAACCTGCACCTCGTGTTCAGCAAGCCGCCGGAGGCCATCTCCGACGAGGCGTACAACCAGTGGTACGACTTCCACCTGAGCGAGATCCTGGTGGTGCCCGGCTTTGTGTCCGCGCGCCGCTACCGGCTGGAGACCATCAAGGGCGGGTGGACGCCCTCCGGCCACCGGTACCTGTCGGCCTACGAGCTTGAGGGCGAGCCCAAGGAGGTCATGGCCGAGCTCGACAAGGAGGTCGCCTCGGGCCGGATGAAGCTGCCCGAGTGGTTCCCGCAGATCACCTTCGCGTCCTTCAACTGCCATTCGCACGGCAACCCGGCCGAGCCCCGGCTGGCCGACCACCTGTACCTGGTCTTCAGCGCGCCGCCTGAGGGCCTGGACGACGCCGAGTTCGTCGCCTGGTACCGGGAGCACGCCGACGAGAACACCCGGGTGCCCGGCTTCCTCGCCAACTGGCGGTTCCGCCTTGAGCCCGAGGTGATCGACGCATCGTCCCCGGCCGTCGCCACGCACCTTGCCGTCTACGAGGTGGAGCGCGACCTGGCCATGCTGCGCGCGAACCTCGACGCCGCGCGGGTGACCAACGAGGCCGGCTGGCCGTCCTGGTTCGACCCCACCCCGTGGACCTCCCTTGACGCCAATGCGATCGGGGAGCGAGTGCCTGCGCCGGCCCGCTAACGGCTGTCCGCCCGTCTCTCTACCATTTCTCAGAGAGGACCCCATGTCCGCACGCACGACACCGCCGTTCCGGGCCGATCACGTCGGCAGCCTGCTGCGCCCCGGCCCGCTGAAGCAGGCGCGGGAGGATGCCGCACGCGGCGCGATCTCCGCCGATGACCTGCGGGCCGCGGAAGACGACGCGATCCGCGACGCGATCAGGATGCAGGAGGACATCGGCCTGCGCTCGGTCACCGACGGCGAGTTCCGGCGCGCTTCCTGGCACATGGACTTCATCTACGAGATCGCCGGCGTGCAGAAGGCCGATCAGGCCATGAAGAGCGTGTTCCACAACGCGGGCGGCGACATCGAGTTCACGCCGTCGGCGATCCGGGTCACGGGCAAGCTCGGGATGGACCACACGATCTTTGGCTCCGCTTTCGAGTTCGTCCGCGACAACGCGACGACCGGGACGCCGAAGCTGACCATCCCCGCGCCGAGCCTGGTCCACTACCGGGGCGGCCCCGCGGGGATCGACCAGGCCGTCTACCCGGACATCGACGAGTTCTGGGACGACCTCGGCGCCGCCTATGCGGACGAGGTCAGGCGGCTCGGCGACATCGGCTGCACCTACCTTCAGCTCGACGACACCAGCCTGGCGTACCTGAATGACCCGGCGCAGCGCGCCGAAATCACCAGGCGCGGCGAGGACGCCGATCACCAGCACGAGACCTACATCCGGTCGATCAACCGGGCACTGCGGGACCGGCCGGACGGGATGACCGTCACGACGCACATGTGCCGCGGCAACTTCCGCTCCTCGTGGGTCGCGGAAGGTGGTTACGAGTTCGTCGCCGACGCGCTGTTCAACGAGTTGAACGTGGACGGCTTCTTCATGGAGTTCGACGACGAGCGCTCCGGCGGGTTCGCGCCGCTGCGCTTCGTGCCCCCGGGCAAGTACGTCGTCCTCGGCCTTGTGACAAGCAAGAACGGCGAGCTTGAGGCCAAGGACGACATCAAGCGCCGCATCGAGGAGGCCGGCAAGTTCGTGGACATCGACCAGCTGTGCCTCTCGCCGCAGTGCGGCTTCTCCTCCACGCTCGACGGCAACTCGCTGTCCCGCGAGCAGCAGGTCGCCAAGCTGCGCCTGGTGGTGGAAGTCGCGGACGAGGTCTGGGGCTCTTCGCCCGCGTAGCGCGCCAGCGCAGGGCGTTACCGCGCGGGAAGCAGCCGCGCGAGGACGTCCCGGTGGGTGACGGCGGCCTCGGCCTGGCGCCGCAGGCCCTCGCCTGTCAGCACGACGAAGATGCCACGGCGGTCGTTATCACAGGCGCACCGTTCCACGAGGGCGTTCTTGACGAGGCGGTCGACCAGCCGGGACAGCGCGCTCTGGCTCAGGTGCACGGACTCGGCCAGGTCCTGCGAACGGCACTGGCCCTCCGGGCTCTCTGCGAGCCGGTCAAGCACCTCGAAGTCGCTCACGCCGAGCCCGTGCCGCTCGCCGAGCTCATGCTCAAGCGACGCGCAGATCGCCGCGTGACATGCCACCATGTCCCGCCAGGCCGACACCACGTCGGCGGGCGACTCAACATCGGGTGTCACGCTCACGGGGACAGCGTAGCGCTCCCATCAAGTGATTGCAAGCGCATTCATTGCACTTGCAACCATTGCGTGTACATGCATATGGTTGCGGGCATGCAGTCAACCGAACGGCCCGTGCCGTCCCCCGCAACTGCCGTCCCCGCTTCCGCCCGCCCCTCCGCGGCCGCCGGCGAGCGCCCCACTGAAGGCCAGCGGTGGTCACCGCGGCTGTGGGGCGTGCTGATCGTGCTCGGCGGCGCGCTGTGCCTCGACGCGCTCGACGTGTCCATGGTCGGCGTCGCGCTGCCGTCCATCCGCACGGCCCTCGGCCTGTCCACGTCGTCGCTGCAATGGATCGTCAGCGGTTACGTCCTCGGCTACGGCGGCCTGCTGCTGCTCGGCGGCCGCGCCGCCGACCTGCTCGGCCGGCGCCGGGTCTTCCTCGCCGCGGTGGCCGCGTTCTCCGTCCTGTCCCTGCTCGGCGGCCTCACCAGCGTGCCCGCGCTGCTCATCGGCGCGCGGTTCGTGAAGGGCATCGCGGCGGCGTTCACCGCGCCCGCCGGCATGTCGCTGCTGACCACCACCTTCCCCGAGGGGCCGATGCGCAACCGGGCGTTCAGCATCTACTCGGCCTTCGGCGGCAGCGGGTTCTCCCTTGGCCTAGTGCTCTCCGGCCTCCTCACGGCGGTGAACTGGCGCTGGACCCTGCTCGTCCCGGCCCCCGTGGCGCTGATCGTGCTCGCCGCGGGCTGGTGGCTGATCCCGCGCGATGCCCGCGAGAAGGGCAAGGCGGTCACCAAGCGGCGGTCATTCGACCTGCCGGGCGCGTTCACGGTCACCCTCAGCATGCTGCTGCTCGTGTACACGGTCGTGTCCGCGCAGCAGGCGGGCTGGACCTCCGCGCGCACCATCGGGTCGTTCGCCCTCGTCGTCGCGGGGCTCGCCGCCTTCGTCGCGATCGAGTCGCGCAGCCGCGACCCGCTGATGCCGCTGACGATCTTCCGGTCCGGCCAGTTGCTCCGGGCCAACATCGGCGCGGTCACCCTGTTCGGTTCCTATGTCTCCTTCCAGTTCCTCGCCACCCAGTACCTGCAGAGCCTGGCCGGCTGGTCGCCCATCTCGACCGCGCTAGCGTTCCTGCCGGCCGGCGTCATGGTCGCCGTGCTGTCCGTGGGCGTGGGCCCGCTGCTCGGCCGGTTCGGCACGGGCAGGCTCGCGGCCGCGGCCTTCGCGTGCCTCGTGGCCGCGTACGCGGTGTTCCTCCGGGCCGGCGTCGCCCCGGACTACCCGGCCGTGCTGCTGCCGACGATGCTGCTTGTCGGGCTGGCCTTCGGTCTCGGCTTCTCCGCGCTGAGCGTGGCCGCCACCGACGGGATGCCCGACAACGAGCAGGGCCTGGCCGCCAGCCTGTTCCAGACGTCGTTCCAGGTCGGCGGCGCGCTGGTGCTCGCCATCGTCACCGCGGTGGTCGACGCCGCGGGCGGTGGCCAGCTCAGCACGCCGGCCGCCACGCTCGCCGCCTACCGGCCGGCGCTGTTCCTCATCACCGGCGTCGCGGCGGCCGGGGCGCTCGTCGCCATCGCCGGCCTGCGGCGCACCGCCGTACCGGTACCGGTCACCCAGCCGGCCGGTGCCGGCAGCGGTGACGCTGTAGCCTGACCCGACACGGCCGGGCA
>JAWWPV010001054.1:0-2842 GCA_033854775.1 Trebonia sp. | reverse complement strand
CCGCGGACATCCCTGTGCTCGCCACCACCGCTACCGCCAATGCTCGGGTCACCGCGGACGTCGCGGAGCAGTTGTCTCCCGGCCACGGCGACAGCGAGGGAGCCGGAGACGGTGGCGTGCTGGTCCTGCGCGGGCCGCTCGACAGGGAGTCGCTGCGCCTGGCGGTCGTCAGCCTGCCGGCCGCGCCCATGCGGCTGGCCTGGCTCGCGGCCAACCTCGCGAGCGGCGCGCTGCCTGGCTCGGGGATCATCTACACGCTCACGGTCGCCGCGGCGTACGAGACCGCGGCGTTCCTGCGCGAGCAGGGCATCACGGTGACCGCCTACAGCGGCAAGGACGACCAGGCGCAGCGGCTGGCGGCCGAGGACGACCTGCTCGGCAACCGGGTCAAGGCCCTGGTCGCGACCAGCGCCCTCGGCATGGGGTTCGACAAGCCCGACCTGGGCTTCGTCGTCCACCTCGGCGCGCCGCAGTCACCCGTCGCCTACTACCAGCAGATCGGCCGCGCCGGGCGCGGCGTCGAGCGCGCCGACGTGGTGCTGCTGCCCGGCCGCGAGGACCGCGACATCTGGGCGTACTTCGCTTCGCTCGCCTTCCCGCCCGAGGGCCAGGTCCGCGCGACGCTCGAAACCCTGGAGGACGCGGGCCGCGCGCTGTCGACCGCCGCGATCGAGACCCACGTCGACCTGTCCAGGGGACGGCTTGAGTCGATGCTGAAGGTGCTCGACGTGGACGGCGCGGTGACCCGCACCGTCGGCGGCTGGGCGGCCACCGGCCGGCCGTGGGCCTACGACCAGGACCGCTACGAGCGGGTGGCCAGGGAGCGGAAACGCGAGCAGCAGGCAATGCTGGACTACCTGGCGACCGGCGGCTGCCGCATGGAGTTCCTGCGGCGTGAGCTCGACGACCCCGCGGCGACCACGTGCGGGCGGTGCGACAACTGCACCGGCAGTCCCTGGCCCGCCGACGTGCCGGAGGCCGGCGCGCAGGCCGCGCGGGACCGGCTCGCCCGGCCGGGCGTGTCGGTTGACCCTCGGAAGATGTGGCCGACAGGCATGAAGGAGCTGGGGATCGACGCGTCGGGCAAGATTCCGGCCGCCCGCACCGCCGAGCCTGGCCGGGCGCTCGGCCGCCTCACCGACGTCGGCTGGGGTGCCACACTCCGGGCCCTGCTCGCGGAGGGCGCCCCTGACGAGCCGGTCACCGCCCAGCTCACCGACGCGGTGGTCAAGGTCCTCGCCGCGTGGGACTGGTCGCAGCGGCCGGTGTCCGTCGTGTCGATGCCGTCCAGGTCCCGGCCGCTGCTTGTCGGCAGCCTCGGCCAGCGGATCGCCGCCATCGGGCGGCTGACCTACCTCGGCGCGCTCGGCTACGCCACGCCCGACGGTCCGGGTCCCCGCAGGCACAACAGCGCCCAGCGGCTGGCCTCGCTCTGGCACGCCATTGTCGTTCCTGAGGAGCTCCGCGTCGCGCTCAAGGCGTCGGACGGCCCGGTCCTGCTTGTCGACGACCAGATCGACACCGGCTGGACGATGACGGTCGCCGTGGCGCTGCTGCGCGACGCCGGCGCCCCCGCCGTCCTGCCGCTCGCCCTGGCCACGACGACCGGCTAGCGCCATAAGCAAGACGTGGGATACAACGAGCCCCCAGAGGGGCCTTATGTATCCCGCGTCATTGCCCGGCGATCACGCGGTCACGCGACGTACGGGTCCGTGCCCGTTTCGCTCACCATCGGGCGGCCCGCGACGGCCCAGCCGGTCATGCCGTCGGCCACGTTGACCGTCTTCCAGCCCCCGCCCGCGAGCGCCTGGGCGGCGTAGGCGGAGCGCGCGCCTGAGCGGCAGATCACGTATACCTCGCGGTCCTGCGGGATCTCCCCCGCGTGCTCGGCCAGCGTCCCTACGGGGATGTGCACGGCGTCCGGGGCGTGCCCGGCGGCCCACTCGTCGTCCTCGCGCACGTCCAGCAGGTACACCCCGGCCGGCAGGTCCGTCGACATGACCGAGGGATTGGCATCGTCGGATTGGAACATGGTTGTTCTCCTTGCGTGACGCCGGGCGGAAGTCTGCGGGTATCAGGCCAGTACCAGCGGTAGCACACGCTGTGCGCGATACTGTACCGCCCCGCGACCGGCCATCAAGAGGTAGGACTGCTACTGCGAGTGGTCCGGGCAAAGGCCGAACAGCTCGACCGTGTGATCAACCGAGGTAAAGCCGGCCTCGACGGCGACCTTCGCCGCCCACTGCTCGACGACGCGCCCCTCAACCTCGACGCTGCGGCCGCACTCGCGGCACGTCAGGTGGTGGTGGTGTGAGGGGGATACGCACTGCCGGTAGAGGGACTCGCCCGACGGGTCGCGGATCGTGTCGATCACGCCCTGCTCGCTGAGTACCTGAAGGTGGCGGTACACGGTAGTGAGGCCGACGGTCTCGCCGCGGCGGCGCAGCTCGGCGTGGATCTCCTGGGCGCTGCGGAAGCCGGGCAGGCGCGCGAGCGCGGCGGCCACGGCGGACGCCTGCTTCGTGCCCCGCACCCGGGTGCCGCGCGGATGATCCAGTGTCACATCTTGCAAGGTAGCCGGCCTTCCTTCTCATGGCCACGGACGGCATCGGGATGAACCGCGCCGTTTTCAGCGTTCTAGTTGCTTACTGATAATAGAAACGATTATCGTTAACGCCGGATCGGGCGGAGATGTGCCCGAGTGGCGGGAATCGGCAAGGAGCGTGGGCATGCGCGGCAGCGCAGGCAGGACCGATGCGGGCAGGGCCGGGCCGCGGCGCGGCGCCGGACGGCGGCCCGTGGCCATCCTGCTGCTCGCCGTGCTGGCGGCGGTGGCGGCCAC
>JAWWPV010001053.1:0-3945 GCA_033854775.1 Trebonia sp. | reverse complement strand
CGCCGCCAGGCCGCTGACCGAGGCGGACATCATCGCCTACCTGGCGCACAGTCGGGTGACCGAGCAGCGGGCAGCCGAGCAGATGCGGTCGTTGCTCCGGTACTCGACGGACAACGCCGACGTCAGCAGGGCGGTCACGGTGATCTCCGCCGACGAGGACAACCACCTGGCCTACTGCCATGAGGAGTTGCTTCGGCTCGTCGCGGCGGGCCACCGCCGCGACATCGAGTCCGTCCTGCGCACCACCGCCCGCGCCGAGATCGCGGTCTACCGCGATGTGAGCAAGGCGGTCATGGCTCACCTGGGACGGACGCTGAACTGGTCGAGGGCCAAGTCCGTCATCCTCGCCAGGGGAATCGACGCGGTCTACCTCTACGAGCGGCTCGGCGGCTGGCACCGCATGGTCACGCTGCGGATGCCTGCCCGCCGTGACCCGCTCGGAACGCCCGCCTCGGCCCGGGCGCGCCACGGCGCGTAACCGGGCCCTGCAGCTGTCGGCAAGCTTTGAACATTTATAGAGGCAACGCTCGAGAATATTTCAGCTAATCTGTAGCATGTGAACTGGTAAAACACAGGGAATGGTAAGCTTCTCAGGTGATTCTTGAGGTGGTGCCTCCCGCGCTGTGTATTCAGTCCAGCCCGGAGGCACCTAGAGCGCGCCCTGCTGGGTCAGGCCAGCCCCCCCGGCCCGGGCCGATGGATCCGGCGGGGCGCGCTCGCCAGCCGGGGTAGGCGCTGCGGTACGAGAACGCGGCCCTTCGCCGCCAGTCGGCCGGGTTCTCCACCAGCCAGCAGGCTCCTAGAGGACGTTGATGGCCCGGGCGATGACGAGCGCGGCCAGGACGATCGAGCAGCCCGCTTCGAGCATCATGAGCAGCTTGGCCCATGGCTTGATCGCTGATATGTCGGTGGGGCTGATCGCGGTGGCGGTCCAGAAGGCCAGTGAGAGGTAGTCGACGAACCGGGGCACCCAGTTGGCGGGTGCGTACGCCGAGTGCTGCATCTCCGGGAAGACAAACGCCGGGTTCCGGTCCGGATAGTGCGCCCGGGACGCGGCACCACCGCGATCGAGGTCCCAGTACCAGAGCCCGAAGGCGATCACGTTCGTCGCCCAGACCACGCCGCCAGCGGCGAGCAGACCGCCGGGGTGAGCGGCGAAGAGCTTGTTGTTGGTCAGGATCTCTGCCACGAGCCGGGCGGCGGCGAGCAGGTTCGCCAGGGTTAGGAACGCGATGACGACGCCGGTTACGATCCGCAGCCAGGTTTTCTGCCTGTCGATGCGGCCCGGGTCCCCAACGATCAGCACGGCCAGCAGCCCGAGCAGCACGGCCGGGGCCACCCAGGCTGGCTGGACCCGGTAGCGAGCTGGCAGCGCCACATGCAGGCCGGCGGCGGCGATGATCGCCAAGGCCACCGGCCACCAGGGCTCGCCCCGCTCGGCAGGTGGAGGCAGCTCGATTGCGGGCTCGCGGGCCGACCCGTGTTCCGAGGTCATATTCGCGAGAGGCTGCCTATGCGCGCGCCGGGAATCGCCTGTCTCGGACGATGTAGGCACAGATCAGGGCGACAGGGAAGAAGAACAGGCTGAAGATGAAGAACCCGATGAAACTGTGGCCTTTTCGCCCTGCCACCCGGGCAGGCCAGAACGCGATTACGATCCAGATGAAAACCCACAAGATGGTCCAAAACCCTGACATAGCCCCTCCACGTGTTACTAATGGGTGAGACCTGCCACGGTCCGCCCTTTTGTGTTTGATTAAAGGCAACACCAGGTCATAGTCGCTCGCATCACCCAGACGAGGGGATTCTTTTTACCGTTCCCGTGCTGCCCGGTGAGACCTTCGGGCTGGCAACAAGAAATTCGATACTCAAGGCGAGTATCCACGCTGGAAACAGCAACTCCACCCAGTCTGAAAAGCCGATGGCGACCAGCAGTACCAGCGCGACCACGACTCCGGTCACCGTGAGCCACCGCGACACGATCTCAGTGCGGCGCGCAATCGTCACTGTGGTCAGCGTAAACACCGCCGCCATCCGCATCGAGTAGACGTTCAACAGGAGCCCGGTGACACCACGGCCCAGCGCCAGAACGTCCGGCCCCGGCGGGCTAGACGAGTGCGATGCAGCCGCGAACAGGCCGCCCGCTACTGCCGCGGTCACGAAAAGCATGGCTACGAACAACAGGCCACTGCCCAGGAACACCGTCGCGAAAAAGCGGTCCTCGCGGTGGCCGATCCGGTCCCGGAGCACCCCGACGAACCATAGGAAGGCAATGCCAGCGAACGGGATGAGCGCCAGTGCGGTGTTCACCGCGGTCCGTCGACCAGGATCGGTCAGCCAACTCCCGGCTACCCGCGGATCGGCGGGAACAGAGAGTCTGAGCAGCACAAGCGCTGCGATCAGGAACACAGAAAAAACGATCCCGGCGACCGCCGCCGCGCGGGGTGTTCTCAGCGGGCTACTGGCCTGCAGCGGACCCTGAACCACATCTTCCCGAGTCATCGGACGCCCCTTCCGCCGGTGTTCGGTCCTCGGCATCCCGGTCCGGGGCGGCCCTTTCTCGTCAGGGTAGAGGGGCATGAGATGGACGGCTTCTGGCCGAGCCGGGCAATGAGTCAGCGCCTACGACGCTCGCGCCGGTGCATCCCGGCGGCGGAGACCGGCGACAAAGGACGCCCGAATGGGTCAATGAACAGCGCACATGCCCCGGTGGCGGTCGGCACGGTGCCATCGAGAAGCTTGATGCTGTAGGTGAGCGCATCACCGTCCAGGTGCGGATCTTGGATTACCACGACCGCATCCTCGGGAAGCCGGTCCGCCGGCTCCGCATACGACAGGACGGCGTTCGGCGGGTTTTCCGCGAAGCTGTTGTCCCCTGCTGTCCAGTTGTCAACGAAGTGACGAGACAACATGTGTCCGACCTCGCGCTGGGGACGGTCGGCGAAGTAAAGCGTCGACGGCGACAAGCCACGCAACGTGATGGTCCCCTGGTCGCTGGTCATGCTCGCCGCCGTCTGGACGAACAATGCCTCCATGTCCTCGAGCTGTTGCTCGGTGACCTCATTCATCGTGGCCCCTCTCGCGCGGCCTTGACCGTCTGGCCTTCCCGCCTGTCCTTTACCCTCCGCTGCGGCCCGTCCGGCCACATCCCCCGCAGCGGGTGACAGGGTGGCGACGACGTCAAGCCAGCGACCGCTTGCTGCCTCTGTTCCAATGGCGGGGTGACCGGTCGTTGCGAACGGCAATCGCTGCCGGGGGCCCGTCTGGAAGTAAGCCGGCATTCGCCGCCGTCTCCGTTCCGGATCTGACAGGGGCACCGCCTGCCTGCCTGCCCGTAGCCGGGCCGGTCCCCTGCGGGCCGTCGGCCGTCCGGGGCCAGACCGCGGGTCATCGCGGGGGGAACACCCGCAGACCGCCGTCTCACCGCCATAAAACAGAACAAACCAACGACCATAACGGGGCTATCTCGCGACTGAGGGTCAAAAGTGGCGATATCCGCCCCCGGTGACCCGCGATCACGGAAACAGCCGGCCCGCAGCACCGGGAAAACGGGGCATAACGGGCGAACCGGCCGGCCTTCCGGGGCCGGACACCCCGATGACCCGCGATCACGGCGGTTAACGGCGCGCGAGGAACCGGGTACGTGATCACCACCCGGACAGGCGAGGATCCGCTGGGTATCTAAGCTTCCGCCTTCAGTCTTCGCCCTGGTAGGCGCGTAGCTCGCGGCGTGCTTGGCGGCGGCTGCGGCGGCGCTCTTCGCGCCGGAAGTAGTGCCACTCCCGGCCCCCGCTGACGCCGCCTTCGAACGCATAGTAGTCGGTGGCGCGCCAGTAGCAGCCGCTTGTGCGGTAGCTCACGGACGCGCTGACGGCGGTAATCTCGTTCGGCAGCGTGCACGGCCCGAACCGGTGATCATGCTCGGGCGCACAGGTCAGCATCGGC
>JAWWPV010001052.1:0-2955 GCA_033854775.1 Trebonia sp. | reverse complement strand
GCGGCGGGGGCGAGGAACGCGCCGAAGGCCCCCTGGCAGGCGCGCGCGACGATCAGCATGCCGAAGCTGGTCGCGGCCCCGCCGACGGCAGACGCGGCGGCGAAGCCGATCAGGCCGCCCAGGAAGGTGATCTTGCGCCCGATCAGGTCGCCGAGCCGCCCGCCGAACAGCAGCAGGCTGCCGAACGCGAGCGCGTACGCGGTCACCACCCACTGCCGGTCCACCGTGCTGAACCCCAGCGATCTTTGCGCGGAGGGCAAGGCTATATTCACGATCGTGCCGTCCAGCACGACCATCAGCTGGGCGACGCTGATGATCCCCAGGATCAGCCACCTGCGGGGATCGGGGCCGGCCGTCTCGTCCCGGGCGCGGCCGATCTTTCCGGTTGCTGTGCTCATCTACTCGCTACCTCCTGCTCTTGTGCCTGCCGTCGGGCTGACCGGAGGACGCTGGTCAGGTCCGTGAGC
The DNA here is from genome assembly GCA_033854775.1 of Trebonia sp. GTDB lineage: Bacteria > Actinomycetota > Actinomycetes > Streptosporangiales > Streptosporangiaceae > Trebonia. The sequence continues at coordinate 2,488 of JAWWPV010001052.1, read as the reverse complement.
CGGAGAGCTCGGCGGCGGCTCCCGGCCGCCGTGTACCCGCCCGGCCTACAGGCTGAAAGACGGATGTCCGTTCTTTTATATCCCCCACCATCTCCGTCATCCCTGGCTCTTGTCAAGAACGGATGACCGTTTTATATTGTTCTCTATGCCACGAGTCAGCGATGAGTACCTTGATCGGCGGCGTCGGCAGATTCTGGACGCCGCCCAGCGCTGCTTCGCTCGCAAGGGCTTCCACGAGACGTCGATGCAGGACGTTTTTCACGAGTCCGGGCTGTCAGCGGGCGCGGTCTACCGCTACTTCAAGAGCAAGAACGAGCTCGTCCAGGCGATCTCCGCGGAAGTGGTCGGCCCCATCGCCGCGGTCATCGAGTCCGCCCTGGCCCAGGACCCGGTGCCCGGCGTCGATGAGATCATCGGCCGGCTGGCCGCCGCCAATCAGGAGCTCAGCGGCGAGGACGGTCCCGCCCGGGTGGCCCCGTCGGCCTGGGCCGAGGCGCTGTACGACCCGGCCGTCGCCGACATCGTGCGCGGCATGTGGGGCACCATGCAGGGCTACTGGATCATGGCTGCGCGGCGGATGCGGGACGAGGGCAGGCTGCCGCCCGAAACTGACGTGGACGCGGTCGGTGCGGCCCTGTCCACTGTGCTGCCCGGTTTCCTGCTGCAGCTCCTGATCCTGGGCGGCCCGGACGCGGCCGCGCTCCAGCGGGGGCTGCACCAGCTGCTGCGGCCGGAGATGCTCTCCCACCCGGATGCCCCAGCGTTCCGCAACGAGGAGCCCGGAGCCCGGCCGCGGGCCGCCGCGACGCCGCCGGGCCGGGAAAACCGCGCTGAAGCAGCCGGGAAGAACACCGGCGGCGCCAAGCAGGAAGGGAGCTGAGCACCAGGTCCGCCGAGTCGCCGATGGAGTCGTCGTCGACAGCGGCAGCTACCCAGATCAGGCCACCGCCCGTGCGGCCTGCACGTAAGCCCGGAGGCTGTCTGTGACCATTTTCCGCAACGAACCACAAGCCGGCCACCCGCGCGTGGCGTGGGCCGTCGGTGATCTGCGCTCCCGGAGGCCGGCGGGTGTCTTCGAGGGTCGCCTGACGCAGCCGAATCGCGGGCCGCAGCGACGTTCGCCTGCCGCAGGAGTCGTGCATATCCCGTGGTGGGGTGTGGTCTCGGCCGTTGTGGCCCCGGTGCTGCTGGTCAGCGGGTGGACGATCGCGGCCTGGCTTCAGCCGGGCGCTTACAATCCGGTCGCCGACACCGTCAGTGCCCTCGCGGCGGGCGGTGCGGCCGACCGATGGGTGATGACGCTCACTTTCCCGGTCGTAGGGGCATGCGAGGTCATCACGAGCCTGGCGCTCAGGCCGGCCGCCTCAGCCGGGCGGCTGATCTTGATAATTGGCGGGCTGGCCGGCGCCCTGGTCGCGGCGAGTCCGGAGCCCGCCGGGGGCGGCGGCTCGGTGCGGCACACATTCGGCGCCGCGGTCGGCCTGGGCGCCATGGCGGTCTGGCCGGTCGTAGCCCAGCGGCGGGGGCCTTCGGTGCCGTGGGGGCTGCGGCCGGTTGTCTCGGCCGGCGCCTCGGTGGTAGTGCTGGGCGCCCTGGCGTGGTTCGGCGCGGAACTCGTCACGGGCGGGGGACAGGCAGGCCTGGCCGAGCGGCTCCTGGGCGGGATGCAGACGCTATGGCCGGTGCTGGTGATCATGTCCTGCTGCCTGAGCGAGTGTCACGATCCAGACGCCCGTCGTGGCGCCCCGGCTGACATGCGCGCCAAGCCCATCGACGCGTCGGCTTCCACCCCCAGCCACGCAGGCACCGGCCATGACGGGCGACCACAGAAAATTATCCGTGTTTAGGAGTTGTCTACGGGCCGTAGAAGTGTCATGTTCCTTCTACGCGCGTAGAGACTACGCGCGTAGAAGGCAGGGAACAGGCAAATGAGTGAAGCGTCCAAGGGCACGAGGCGTTCCGGCCGCGATCGGGCCGTCGTGGTCGTCGGCAGTATCAATCGCGATACCTCGATGCATGTGTCTCATCTGCCGCAGGCCGGGGAAACCCTCGCCACCCTCCACAGCCAGGTTGACCTCGGTGGCAAAGGGGCGAATCAAGCGGTTGCCGCGCGTCGTGGCGGTTCCCGGGTCGTCCTCCTCGGGGCAGTCGGCGACGGGTCCGAGGGATCGGAGCTCCTGGCGTGGCTATCGGAAGCGGGTATCGATGTCGGCCACACCGAGCGGATCGCCGGCTGCGTGTCCGGTGCTGCGGCGATTCTCGTGGACGTATCCGGTGAAAATGTCATCATCCTGACGCCTGGTGCGAATGCCGCGGTGTCGCCAGCCTACGTAGCGGCGAACGAGGCTGTGATCGCCGACGCGTCCGTTCTGGTCGTGCAGGGGGAGCTTCCCGCCGCAGCGACGCGCGCCGCGATCCGGGCGGCACGTCGGCACGGGGTGCGCACCATCGTGAACCTCGCCCCCGTGCAGAGTCTTGGTGACGCGCG
>JAWWPV010001051.1:0-4011 GCA_033854775.1 Trebonia sp. | reverse complement strand
AGGTCGGTCCGGCAGTTCGCCAAGGAGATCGCCCGCGATGAGCACGAGCACGTGGAGTTCTTCCGCTCTGCGCTCGGGTCTGCTGCGGTCGCCCGGCCGGCCATCAATATGCAGCAGAGCTTTACCGACGCGGCAGCCGCAGCAGGCCTGATCAAGGCCGGGCAGACCTTCGACGTATTCGCCAGCGAGGACAACTTCCTGCGCGGCGCCTTCCTCTTCGAGGACGTCGGGGTCACCGCCTTCAAGGGCGCGGCGCCACTGATCGACAACAAGACCTACCTGGACGCCGCCGCCGGCGTCCTGGCCGTGGAGGCTTACCACGCGGCAACGGTCCGGACCGTGCTATACGAGCGCGGCGGCGCCGACGACGCAAACGCGATCTCCCGCGCCCGCGACAGCCTCAACGGGCGCCCCGGCCTGGACCAGGGCATCACCATCGACGGGGAGGCCAACATCGTTCCTGACGACGGCAACGGCATCGCCTTCGGCCGTACCCCGGGCCAGATACTCAACATCGTCTACCTGACTCCGGGCCAGGCCACCTCGGGAGGGTTCTACCCGAATGGCCTAAACGGCGAGCTGACTACCAGCGGCTGACCCGGCAGCCGCGCATTGCGCCGATGTCACTACCGGTGCCGCGCGGATTCATTCGCGCCGGCCTGCCGATTCAGCGCCACCCTTCCCCAAGACGACGCTGCTAAGGTCGGCGGCGCCTGCGAAATTCGCGATCCACTGGCCGCAGCTGGCTCCACTGTAAGCAGAAGGGAACACCGATCATGAATGCTCCGGAGACCATCAACATCGGCGTGTCCCACCAGATCGGGCATTACGCCGACGCGATCCGCGTGCCGGCCGGCTACGAGCGGATCATCACCTCGGGGCCGCCGCGGACCGAAGGCGGCGAGCGGGACCTGGCTCGGATCGGAGCGCTGGTGTCTGATCACGCCAGGTGCCGGATGCTGCTCGCGCTTGGCGACGGCCGGGCCTTGCCGGCCGGCGGGCTGGCCGCAGAGGCAGGGGTGAGCGCGGCGACCGCCAGCAGCCATCTGAGCAAGCTCACCGTCGGCGGCCTGCTGGTAGTTGAGGCCGCGGGCCGACGTCGCAACTACCGGCTGGCCGGCCCTGAGGTCGGCGACTTGATCGAGGTGCTGGAACGGCTGGCGCCTGCGCTGCCAGTCCGGTCCCTGAAGCAGAGCCAGCGAGCTCGGGCCTGGCGACGGGCCAGGGTCTGCTACGACCATGTCGCCGGAAGGCTCGGCGTGGAGGTGATGCGTGCCATGGTCGAGCGGGGCCACCTCGAGCCGGTCGACGAGGCCGCCGGGTCTGACGCTGGCGAGTTCTGGTTCGCGATAACTGCTGAGGGCGGGACCTTCCTCGAATCGTTCGGGGTGACCGTCCCGCCCAGCCGGCGACCGGTACGACACCACCCGGACTCCACGGAGGTTGGCTCGCACCTTTCGGGCGCCCTGGGCCGTGCGCTCCTCGCCCGGTTCGCTGATCTCGGCTGGGTACAGCGCCAGAAGAATCAGCGCCTGCAGATTACGCCTGACGGCCTCAGCGGGTTCGGTCAGCAGTTCGCGCTTCAACTAGATCAGTAAGGCATATACCCGAGCTCTTCAGCCCCGGCCAGAGCCGCTTGTGCCAGCGGATGCGGCGACCCGGCGGGGCTGGCAGTCAATGGTCCCCCGACTCCGCGAAGGGCCGGATCGCGGCCGCTGGTATCTTCGCTGCGCCGCAGGTAAGGGAGCAGATCGGAGAATTCCCACCCCGGCGCACCCGCCGCGACCCACGCGTCGTAACTGGAACGATGGCCCCACAGGAACACCATCGCGTTAATGGCTGAAGACCCGCCAAGACCGCGACCGCGCGGCCACGGAATCGTCCTCCCCGTCGCGCGCTGCCCCACCGACAACCCGGCCCAATCCGCGGAAGTTCCCAGCAGCGAAAGCCAAGCAGATGGCACAGCAGCCACCGGTTGCCGGCTTCCCGCTTCCAGCAGAAGCACTACCCGGACCCGGTCATCCTCCGACAACCGGGCGGCGATCATGCATCGGCCGTTCCTCCACCTAGCACGACGAAGTCGTATTCACTAGCCGACACTAATTGCCCCCATCTCACGAAACTATTCGCAATTCGTAATGACTCCCCTTGCATAAACCGTGGAAGCCCGCACCGTCTGGCGACGTCCATCCGCTTAGCGACGAGGCTTAGTCCCGCACCGCAGCCCACGCGCCTATTAACGATCTTTGGTCGTGCCCCGCTGTCGAACGTGGGCGACCTGCGAGCCAAGCCCCGCACCGCCAAGTGGCTCATCCTCGAAGCCGAACGTAGGCCAGGGCACCATCCTCACGAGCCCAGCCCCTTGCAGCCAGTCTCAGCCGGGACGCGCCTTCAGCGGCCGGCGGCTGAAGGCGCGTCCCGCTGGACGACGACCAGGGCCATGTCGTCGTTCAGCGACCTGGCAGCGTACGCCGCCGGGTCATCGGTGATCTTCCGGACCAGGCCCGCGGGGGCCTCGTCGCTCCAGGAGGTGACGCGCTCGGCGAGCGGGTAGAACGCGCCGTCGCGGTCGCGGGTCTCGCTGACGCCGTCGGTGTACAGCAGCAGCCGGTCCCCCTGGGCGAACGGGAAGGTCACCGGGACGTAGGGGATGGCGGACAGCGAGCCCAGGCCCACCGGCGGCGCGGGTTCAAGCACGGTCAGGAGGGTCGCCCCGGTGCGCCGGAGTAGCAGCGGCGGCGGGTGCCCGCAGCTAATCAGGTGGATCACCGACTCGTCGTCGGGGATGTCGGCGATCACGGCGGTGACGAAGCTTTCCCCGACGTCCAGCTCCGGTCCGGCGTTCCCTGTGGAGTCCCAGCGGACCGCTCCTTCAAGGTGGGCGACCAGTTCGGGCAGCGGGAGCTGGCGGTGCGCCAGGGCGCGGAAGGCGTCGAGCATGATGGCGGTGCTGCCGATCGTGGCGAGCCCCTTGCCGCGCACGTCGCCGATGACCAGGCGGGTGGACCCGGAGGCGGGGGTGACGGCGTACAGGTCGCCGCCGATGGTGCTGTCGGGGTCGAAGGCGCGGTGGGCCGAGGCGATCGACAGCGGCCCGGGGCGCGCGCGCGGGCAGCGGGCGCAGCACCACCCGCTGTACGCATCGGAGACCCGGCGTACCCTGGCCAGTTCGCGGGTCCCCCGGGCGCGGAACCTGCTGAACGTCACGAGCAGGGCCGAGAGGGCGATCAGGGAACCGAGCTCGACCAGGAGGCTCTCAGTTGTCAAGGTGCCGTGTTCTGCCCCGATAGCGACCAGAGCCAGCACCGCGAGGCTGCCGGCCGCCGCGGTGAGGCGGGTCCCGGCTATCGCGGCCGTGAACGCCGGGGCGACAGCCAGGGCCAGCCATGCGACAGTTCCAAAAATATGGGATTCTTGTCCCATAAAGCTAACGGGTCAGCGGAATGACCGGCTGGCTGCACCTCACGGGACAGCACGCCTGGCCATTGACTGGCGCCGACACTCCGACCAAAGGACCGGTGAGATGTCCCACCACTTCGACACCGCGACGGCAAGGCAGGATCCCCGTCTCAACATCTGCGACTTCTACCTGTTCCGGTCCCGGGCCGGCGGCACAGTGATGGCGATGGCCGTCAACCCGGCCGCGACACCCGACAGTTTCGCCTTCCACGAGGAAGGTCTCTATGCGTTCCGCTTCGACGTGGACGGCGACGCGCGCGAGGAAGTTACGTTCAAGATCCGCTTCGGCGACGTGTCGCACGCGGGCGGCGGGCGGCACGTGCAGGCCTACCAGGTCCTCAGGGCAACCGGCGCCGACGCCGCCGCGGGCGCCGGAGGCCGGGTGCTGGCCGGGGGGCAGACCGGGCAGATCGTGGACGGGGAGCTAGGCGCACGTGTGTACACAGGCGTGGCCGCCGACATGTTCTTCGCCAACCGAGATGGGCTTCACCAGTTCAAGGACGCCCACGTGGCCGGCACGTTCGACGCGACGGCCTTCGATAATGGCGTGGA
>JAWWPV010001050.1:0-2612 GCA_033854775.1 Trebonia sp. | reverse complement strand
AGACCACCATCGCCCAGCGGATCACCCGGGCCAAGCGGAAGATCGCTGACGCGGGAATCCCCTACCGGGTGCCCGGCGACGACGAGCTTGCCGCGCGGCTGACCGAGGTGCTGACGGTGATCTACCTGCTGTTCAACGAGGGCTACCTCGCTACCGCCGGCCCGCCGCAGTCACGCGACCTCACCGAGGACGCGGAGTGGCTGACCGGACTGCTCCACCAGCTCATGCCCACCGAGCCGGAGGTCGCCGGGCTTCTCGCCCTGATCCGGCTGCACCGCGCCCGCGCGGCCGCCCGCTTCGGTGCCGACGGCTCGCTCGTGCTGCTGCGGGATCAGGACCGGTCGCTATGGGACCGGCAGGCGATCGCGGACGCGGTTCGGCTGCTCACCCGCGCCGCGCGGCGCCGGCGCCCGGGTCCCTGCCAGCTTCAGGCGGCGATCGTCGCCTGCCACGCGGAGGCCGAGCGCTGGGAGGACACCGACTGGGAGCAGATTGTCCTGCTCTATGACATGCTGCTGCACCTGGCGCCTTCTCCGGTCACCCGCCTGCACCGCGCCATCGCCGTGCGCTACGCGACAGGGGCACGGGCCGCGATGGCCGAAGTCGATGACCTCGCCGATCTCCTCGGCGAATACCACCTGTACCACGCCAGCCGGGCCGAGCTGCTGCGTGAGCTTGGCCAGCCCGAGCAGGCCCGCGCCGCGGATCAGCGTGCCCTCGAGCTGACCGCCAACCCGGCCGAGCAGGCTCTGCTCCACCAGCGCCTCAGCTGGGCCTAGCCTTCGGTTCCCACCCGGGCCCCGGGCGAACCGAGCGGGCTTCCCTAGTTTACGATATATCTCGTTGACCTCAGGTCGCGGTGTTGCTATCGTACGTTGTACGACGACTAGTACACCGTACGAGAAATGTTGCGGGGAAACGCGGAGAAACGCCATGAGCGACACAGCCGCCATCGAGGCGGAGGGATTGGTCAAGCACTACGGCAAGACCACGGCGCTGAACGGCCTTGACCTGACGGTCGCGCGGGGCACCGTCTACGGGCTGCTCGGTCCGAACGGTGCGGGTAAGACAACCGCCGTCCGGGTGCTTGCCACGCTGCTGCGCGCGGACGGCGGCCAGGCGCGCGTCCTCGGCCACGACGTGACCACCGAGGCCACCGCGGTCCGCCGGGTGATCGGGCTGACCGGCCAGTACGCGGCCCTCGATGAGTTGCTCACCGGCCGGTCCAACCTGATCATGATCGGGGAGCTGAGCCGGCTGACGGCGAAGGCGGCGCGACGGCGCGCGGATGAGCTGCTCGAGCAGTTCGACCTCACCGACGCCGCCGGGCGGGCGGTCAAGACCTACTCCGGCGGCATGCGGCGCCGCCTCGACCTGGCCGCCAGCCTGATCGGCCATCCCGCGGTGCTGTTCCTTGACGAGCCGACCACCGGACTTGACCCGAGCGCACGGGCGCTGATGTGGGACATCGTGCGCCAGCTCGTCGCCGACGGCACGACGCTGCTGCTGACCACCCAGTACCTCGACGAGGCGGACCAGCTGGCCAACAGGATCGCGGTCATCGACGGCGGCAAGGTCATCGCCGAGGGCACCCCCGGCGAACTGAAGGCGTCGATGGGCGGCCAGCGGCTCCTCATCACGCTGGCCGAGGGATCCGACGCGTCCGCCGCCGCGGCCGCGCTCCGTCCGTTCACCACCGCATCGATCATCCCGAACGAAGGGAGCCGACTCATCGAGGCTCCCGTGACTGCCACTGACGGGCTGGCCACCGAGGTGGTGCGCGCCCTGGACGCGGCGGGGGTCAAGGTCAACGACATCGCGGTGCGCAGCGCGTCGCTCGACGACGTGTTCCGCACCCTCACCGGCCACAAGGCAGAAGACAAAGCGGAAGAAAACGAGAAGCAGGAGGTGCCGGCATGACCGCCGTCACGCTGTCCCCGGCGGACCTGACCACCGAGCGTGGCGCGTTCCTCCAGTTCCTCGGCGATGTCCGGGTGCTGACCAAGCGGTCCCTGGCCAGGATCAGGCGCGAGCCGGAGACGCTGTCCAATGTGACAATCCAGCCGGTGATGTTCATCCTGATGTTCGCCTACGTCTTCGGCGGCGCGATCGGCATCCCCGGCGGGGGGAACTACCACGCCTACCTGGTCGGCGGCATGCTCGGCATGAGCCTGGCGCAGACCGCGCCAGGCACGGCGGTGGCCGTTGTCAGCGACATGGAGACCGGCCTCATCGACCGCTTCAGGTCGCTGCCGATGTCCCGTGCGGCCGTGCTGACCGCCAGGACCATCGCGGACCTGCTGACCCAGGGCATCGGTGCCGCCGTGACCGCGCTGGTCGGCCTTGCGATCGGCTGGCGGATCGAAAACGGCGTGGGCCCCGCGGTCGAGGCGTTCGCGCTCGCGCTGCTGTTCGGCTACGCGTTCACCTGGGCAGGCGTCTGCCTCGGCATGGTGCTGCGCAGCCCCGAGGCCGCACAGCAGGCGGGATTCATCATCTTCCTGCCGCTGACGTTCATCTCAAGCGCCTTCGTGCCGACGCAGGGCATGCCGGGCTGGCTGCAGCCGGTCGCGGAGTGGAACCCGATGTCGTCGCTGGCCGCCGCCTGCCGC
>JAWWPV010001049.1:0-4472 GCA_033854775.1 Trebonia sp. | reverse complement strand
GGGAGCAGGAGCGCTGGCCGCTGGGGCGGCGGGAACACTGGGAACCTGCGGCGCGGGGCGCGGCACCGGCCTGGCACCTGGACCGGGCATCGGCCTGGCACCTGGACCGGGAACCGGCCCGGAGGGTGCCGCCGTGCCACCCGTTTGGCCGCCGCCAGGTGCGGACTGGCCGCCGTCTGGCAGGCGCGCCGGACGGTCACCGCGCGGGCGGTCAGCGAAACCGCCCTGCTCGCGGCGTCCCTGGTCGCGACCGCCGGACGCGGACGCCGACCGGTCGCCGCCGCCCTTGCCGGCACCGCCGCCGTTGAATGCTTCCTTGAGCCTGCGGACCACAGGCGCCTCGATCGTCGAGGACGCGGAACGCACGAACTCGCCCATCTCTTCGAGCTTGGCCATGACAGCCTTGCTCTCTACCCCGAACTCCTTTGCGAGTTCGTAAACCCGGACCTTCGCCACTATGCTCCTCTGCTCGGCCCTTCCCAGGGGCCATCAAAACCGGATCATCAGCCGATCCGGTGCATAGGGTGCTCCGGGCCGGCGTCAGTTCGTGCTGTTCATCGCCTTGTGCTCATCGAGCGCTCATTAGCTTCTCGACCTGCTTTCCGTACAGGTTTCCGTCATGTCCAGCGTGCTTCCCGTCGCCTTGACCGTCCTGCCCCATTTCCGTCAAGCACTGTCGCCGTCAGCCATGTTATGACCCGGCAGCAGCACGGGAAAGGTACGAAGTTAGCGGCGCGGTGTCAAGCGAACCCGGAACGCGCAGAGCGCGAGAGAACACCCGACGCCGCTGCGCCAGTTCGAAGCATGCCAGGCTGGGATGCAAGTAAGCGCCCCTGCCTGGCTGCCGCGCTTGGGGGTCGGGCACGATGCCGTCCCCGGCCGCCACAAGGCGAAGCAAGCTAGACTTCGCCGCACGCGCTTTGCACCCAACACAGGTGCGAACAGGATTCTTCCCCGTCTCAGGCAGCTTAACTCGTGCGGTCATTGCCTAGCTAGTCTACCGCGTCGCGGCGGCGGGGCACCCGCCGAGGTACGGGGTCAAGAGGCGTCGGCGGAAGCTCCCGCGGCGTTGGCCGCCTCTGTGTTGGCTGACACCGGGGTGGAAGCGCGCGGCGCGGGCGCCGAGGCACCGACCGCGCCGTCAGAGCGAATGTCGATTCGCCAGCCCGTGAGCCTGGCCGCCAGCCGGGCGTTCTGGCCTTCCTTGCCGATGGCCAGCGAGAGCTGGTAGTCGGGCACCGTGACCCGCGCCTCCATCGCGTCGAGGTCCATGACCTCTACGCGGGTGACCCTGGCCGGCGAGAGGGCATTCGCGACGAACTCCGCCGCGTCGTCGGAGTAGTCAACGATGTCGATCTTCTCGCCGTGCAACTCGGCCATCACGTTCCGCACGCGGCTGCCGACCGGTCCGATGCACGCGCCCTTGGCGTTCACGCCCTGCTGGTGCGACTGCACCGCGATCTTGGTCCGGTGCCCGGCCTCGCGGGCGATCTTGACGATCTCCACCGCACCGTTCGCGATCTCGGGAACCTCAAGCGCGAACAGCTTGCGGACCAGGTCCGGGTGGGTACGGGAGAGCGTCACCGACGGGCCGCGGTGCCCCTTGCGGACCCGCCACACGTAGCAGCGGATCCGCTCGCCGTGCACGTACCGCTCGCCGGGCACCTGCTCGGCCAGCGGCAGCACCGCCTCGATCTTGCCGAGGTCGACGAGCACCGTGCGCGGATCCTTGCCCTGCTGGATGACGCCCGCCACGATGTCGCCCTCGTGCCCGGCGTACTCGCCGAACGTCATCTCGTCTTCGACATCGCGCAGCCGCTGGAGGATCACCTGCCTGGCGGTGGTCGCGGCGATCCGGCCGAAGCCCGCCGGGGTGTCGTCGTACTCCCGGCCCGGAGCCTCGTCAGTGCCCGCCTCCTTGGCCCAGACCGTGACGTGGCCAGTCTTCCTGTCCACCTCAACCCGCGCCGCCGGGTTGGCGCCCTCCGTCTTGTGGTACGCCATCAGCAGCGCGTCCTCGATCGCCTTGATCGCCGTTTCGGACGAGATGTCCTTCTCGCTCTCGAGACTGCGCAGCACGCTCAGGTCAATGTCCATCGCCGCCAGCTCCAAGGTCGGTGTCGTTGTCAAACACCGCGTCGTCACGCTCCGGATCACTAAAGTCGTCGAGCCCGGCGTCCGGAATCCGGCCGAACTCCACCTGGACGCTGCCCGCGCCCACGTCGGCGTAGGGGAACCGGCGCTCGCCGCCGGGCAGGCCGAGCGTGACGCCGTCGGCGTCCGCCGCGAGCAGCCGTCCCTCCACGGAACCCTCTCCAGCCACCTTCACCCGGACGAGCCTGCCCCGGGCGCGCCGCCAGTGTCGCGGCTCGGTCAGCGGCCGGTCCACGCCTGGCGATGAAACCTCCAGCGTATAGGGAACATCGCCGAGCGCGTTGCTGGCGTCGAGCGCGGCGGAGACCTCGCGGCTGACATCGGCGGCGTGGTCGAGGCTTACCCCTTGGTCGCTGTCCACGACGACGCGAAGCAGCCGCCGCTTCCCCGCGGCGGTCATCCGCACCGATTCCAGGTCCAGTCCGGCGGCGGCGACCACAGGCTTAATCAGGCCAGCCAGCTTCCTGTCGTCCACCGGCCCCGCGGCGGAGCGAAGGTTACCGGGCATTTCGACCTCCTCGTCTGCGTCGCCATGCCTGGGTTTAATATTTTCCCAGGTCCAGCCTATAGGCCAGGGGCGCTACGCGTCGCCATCGCCGCGATGCGCGCGGCCACGCAAGGTTCGGCGGCGGTCGTTTCCCAGGCTCGCGGTGCGTGGCATGCTTAGAGCCTATGCTGTCAAGGCGCCAGTTGCTCGCCGCGTCGCCCACGACCTTGCCCCTGTTTCTGGCGCTGAGCGCCTGCAAGGGCCCGGCCGTGCTGAGCGCGCCGCCAACCGTATCCCCGCAGACGCAGACGCTGCTGCACGCCGCGGGAGCCGAGCAGAACCTGATCTGGATATACAACAAAGCCATCGCCGCTTATTCCGGCCTCGCGCCGACGCTCGCGCCGCTGCGGGCCGAGCATGAGGCGCACCTGGCCCGGCTGCGCGCCCGGGTCATCGAGCCGCCAGGGAAGCAGGTCACGGACACGGTGACCGCCAGGCCCGCCATCGGCGCCACCAGTGCCGCCGCCCTCGCCCAGCTCCGCGCCGCCGAGCAGGCCGCGGTCAAGACGCTGATGAGCCGGCTGAACGGCGCGTCCCCGTCCCTCGCGCAGCTGTACGCGTCGATCGCGGCCTCCGAGGCGACGCACGTCAGCGTGCTCGGCGCCAGGATCGGTGCCCGATGAGCGCATCGAGCGCCTCGGTCGCCGCCCTCCAGGGCGCGCTCGCCGCCGAGCACGCGGCGGTATACGGCTACGGCGTCGCCGGCGCCATGCTCCCGGGCCGCGAGCAGGCGGACGCGCGCACCGACTGGACCGCGCACCAGGTCGCCAGGGACACCCTGGAAGCGATGCTGACCAGGCTGGGCGCGACCCCGGTGGCCGCGAGTCCCGCCTACGCCCTGCCGTTCGCCGTCACCAGCGTGAAATCGGCGGCACGGCTCGCCGCCACCCTCGAAGAGGGGGTAACCCGGGCCTACCTCGGCCTGGTCGCGGTCAGCAACCCGACCCTGCGCGCGTTCGCCGCCCAGGCGATGCAGACAGCTGCCAACAGATCCACCGCATGGAGCGGCGCGACCCAGGCCTTCCCGGGCATGCCCTCTTAATCGCGGCGCGGGAGGGACAGGACGCGGGTGATCGTCGTCGCGGCCGCGTCCAGGTCGTCGGCCAGCGAGATGCGCTCCGCCCATGACCACCAGAACCGCCAGAGGCCGTCCTTGCCCCGGTCGACGTAGACGTTCTCCTCGAGGGCGCGAGCGCCTGGGTTCGTGATGTACAAGCTGGGCACCCGCCCCGGCGGAGCCATCAGCCAGGCCTCGAAGCCTCGGTTGGTTAGCTCTTCGGCCAGCTTGTCCAGGTAGACAGTCGCCGATGCGTGGTTTCCCTTGCCTTCCACAGAACACCACCGTCGTTACTGATCGTAGTTTTGCCAGAACCAGGCGCGTCCGGACCGTCTTAGGATGCCGCCCCTGTGCTGGTCACGCAGTCTTCTTTCGAGGGACAACCCCCGACCCCCGCTGCGAAAGCACGGGGCGCCTCCGGCCGCGACACGGCCCTGTTCCAAAGGCTTTCTCTTATCGTATGTAACGAGAGCTCGGCGGGGAGCGGTTCAGCGTGAAATACCGTCAGCCGGGAAACCGCGCGGGTGAGTGCCACATAGAGCCGCCTGAGCCCGTACGCCTCACCCGTCGCTATATGGCCAGGCTCGACGAGGACCACGTGGTCGAACTCCAGGCCCTTGGCCAGCGTGACCGGCACCAGCGTGAGCCGGTCGGCCGTTTGCGACATACCCGATATATCCGGAATGTCGGGCGCGCCAGCGCCTGACATTCCGG
>JAWWPV010001048.1:0-7211 GCA_033854775.1 Trebonia sp. | reverse complement strand
GACGTGCAGGCCGAGCAGGGCGAAGGAGTTGCCGAGCGCGTCGTCGAGCATGACCCGGTCGCCGTCGGCGTTTTCCACCGCCGGCTGGATGAACATCCGGCCGATCGGGACGTCCTTTGACGCTCCCGCATACGGGACCACCGCGCCGCGGGTGTAGCGCGGCATGGGCTTGTACTTCATCTGGAGGATGTAGTCCCGCGCCCCTGGGATCTTCTGGGCACCGCGGAAGGCGATGTCGCGGACGCGCTCGGTGGCACGGTTGTGCGGGCTGTACATCTGCCCCATGCGGGTCGCGAAGTTGACCATGGTGGCCGCGTGCTCCAGGCGCTCGCTGTCGTAGGTGTCGAGCAGCCCGTCGCCCGCCGACCCGTTGAGCACGAGCGCGAGCTTCCACGCGAGGTTGGTGGCATCGCGGATGCCCGAGTTCATCCCCTGGCCGAAGAACGGCGGCTGGAGGTGAGCGGCGTCCCCCGCGAGGAACACCCGTCCCGCCCTGAACCGCTCGGCCGTCCTTGAGTGGTGCAGGTACACGGCACTGCGCAGCACGCGCGGCAGCGGCGTGGTCCCGTAGCGCGGCGCGATCAGCTCGGCGAGAACCCGCCGCGGGTCGGTGAGCGCGGCCTCGTCGTCTGTGTCGTTGAGCTTGAACTCCCAGCGCCGGTGCCCGTACGGCAGCGGGACCATGAGGACCGGGCGCACCGGGTCGCAGTACACCGCGGAGTAGGGCGCGTCGAGCTCGTCGTCGGCGACATCGACGACCAGCCACTTCGACGGGGCGGTCGCCCCGGTCATCCCGACGCCGGCGATCTTCCTGACGGTGCTGCGCCCGCCGTCGGTCCCGACGAGGTACCTCGCGCGCAGCCTCACGGCCTCGACCGCACTGCCGGTGATGTCCGCCGTGACCCCGTCGGCGTCCTGCTCGTAGCTGGTCAGGCATGCGCCGAGCCAGAGCTCCACCAAGTCGCTCTCGGCCGCCTTCTCCCGCAGCGCCGCCTCGAACAGCGGCTGGAGGAAGTTGTTCCGGCGCGGCCAGCCAAACGGGCGGACGCTCGGCTCCACGTGTGCCATCAGCCGGCCCCTCGAGGTGTAATACCTGATGGGCGTGTTCTGGACGATGTCCTCAAGCAGCCGTCGGACGACCCCGATCGCCTGGTAAGTGCGCAGCGACTCATCGTCGATCCCCACGGCGCGCGGGTACTCGTAGATGCCCGGCTGGGCGTCGATGACGACCGCCCGCACGCCGTAGACCGCGAGCAGGTTCGCCATGGTGATGCCGCAGGGGCCCGCGCCGATGACGGCTACGTCGGTCGTCACCTCGCGAACCTCGCCGGACGGGTGCGTCATGAGCGTCCTTTCGGAGGTTGGCAGCGCATCACGTCGCACACGCTCCCGGTCGCGTCGGCACCTCAGGGCCATTTCGTCTATTATGCAGAATATTTATCGTGGCGCGACCGAGTCAAGCCGGGGATCGGGGACTTGCCGCAGCTGAATGCCGCGGACCGAGGTGAGCATCGTGGCGCGCATGTCGGACCTCCATTGTTGAGACTCCGGTCACATCCGAGCGATACCGCCACCCATCATAGCGGAGCGGAGACTCCGCTCCGGTACGGTAGGGAGCGATGATCGTCCACCGACGGACGTCCACCGACCAAAGAGGAGCCCCGATGACTGCCGAGCCGCCGCGCACCCGTTACTGGGCTACCTTCACCGTGCTGGCCGCCGCTACGGCGGCCTACGCGCTGCTCCAGTCCCTGGTGATACCCGTGCTGCCCACCATCCAGGCGGGCCTGCACACGTCCCAGAACACCGTGACCTGGGTGCTCACCGCCTACCTGCTGTCCGCGTCGATCTTCACGCCGATCATGGGCCGCCTGGGCGACATGTGGGGCAAGGAGCGGATGCTCGTCGCCGCGCTGATTGCCCTGACGCTCGGGTCGGTGCTCGCCGCCCTGACCGGCTCGATCGTCATCATGATCGTGGCCCGGGTAATCCAGGGCATCGGCGGCGGCGTCCTGCCGCTGTCCTTCGGCATCATCCGCGACGAGTTCCCGGTCCAGAAGGTGGCCGGCGCTGTCGGCGTGATTGCGGCGCTGGCCGCAGCCGGAGCCGGACTCGGCATCGTGCTCGCCGGCCCGATCGTCGAGGCCCTGGACTACCACTGGCTGTTCTGGATCCCCGCGATCATGCTGGCCGGCGCCACCGTCGCCGCGAAACTGATCGTGCCGGAATCCCCCGTCAGGACCGCAGGCCGGCTGAACTGGCCCGCGGCTGCCCTGCTCTCGGGCTGGCTTGTGGCACTGCTCGTGCCGATCAGCGAGGCTCCCTCCTGGGGATGGGGATCGGCCCGCGTGCTCGGGCTGCTCGTCGTCGCCGTCGTGCTCGCCATCCTGTGGGTCGTGGTGGAGTCCCGCTCGGCCCATCCGCTCGTCGACATGCGCATGATGCGCATCCCGGTGGTGTGGACGACCAACCTCGTCGCGCTCCTGTTCGGCGTCGGGATGTACGCGACCTTCGCGTTCCTGCCCGAGTTTCTTCAGACACCGGCGAAAGCGGGTTACGGCTTCGGCCTCAGCATCACCCTCTCCGGCCTGATCCTCCTGCCCTCGAGCGCCGCCATGTTCGCCGTCGGCGTCGCCTCGGGCCGGCTCACGAGCCGGTTCGGCGCCAAGACCGTCCTGGTCGCAGGGGCACTCATCAGCATCGCTCCGTTCACCCTGCTGACTTTCGCGCACGGTCAGGAGTGGGAGATCCTGCTGGCCATGGTCCTGCAGGGCGTCGGGTTCGGCATGGCCTTCGCCGCGATGTCCAACCTGGTCGTCCAAGGCGTGCCACCGGAGCAGACCGGCGTGGCCAGCGGCATGAACGCCAACATACGGACCATCGGCGGTTCCATCGGGGCGGCCGTCATGAGCAGTATCGTTACCTCGACGACAGGGATCGGCGGCCTGCCCCGCGAGTCGGGGTATACCCACGGTTTCGGGCTGCTGACGGTCGCGACCCTCGCGGCTGCTGTCAGCGCGATGCTCGTTCCGTCGGTGGTACGCGCCGTGTCAGCTGCCCGGCAGGCTGATGAGATGCCCCACGCCGAGCTCGGCATGCTGGCCGCCGGCACCCTGGCGGGCGACGAGTCAGAGTGAAATGAGGTGGGTGATGTCCGCACCGGCCGCCGACCGGCCGCTGCGCCGGGACGCCGAGCAGAACCGCCAGCGCCTGCTCGATGCCGCAGCGGACGTGTTCGCCGAGCACGGCCTCGAAGCCAGCGTCGAGGAGATCGCCCGCACCGCCGGCGTGGGCATGGGAACCCTCTACCGCCGGTTTCCAACCAAGGACGCCCTGATCAGTGCCCTCGTCCACGATGTGCTGACCACGATGCTCAAGATCGCTCAAGAGGGCACCGAGCGTCCCGACGGGACTGGCCTCGAGTACTTCCTTGAGGGGGCAAGCGCCTACCAGGCAGCCCACCGGGGCTGCCTGCCGCGCCTGTGGAATGACGGCATCGAGCATGACCTGGTCCAGGAGATACGGCGGCTGATCAACGCCATGCTCACCCAAGCCAAGCGGCACGGCCGGATCCGCGGCGACATCACGAACACCGACGTGACGATCGCCTTGTGGGCTATCCGCGGCATCATCGAGACCACTCAAGGCCTCGCCCCCGAAGCCTGGCAGCGCCACCTCGACATCTACATCGCCGGGCTAAGGCCCGCCGCCGACCCGCTTCCCGACCGGGAGCTGAGCCGCGAGAAACTCGACGAGCTGATCACCGAGCGCTTAGCCCGGGGGCCTCGGTCAGCACTGCGCGAAACCGTTTTCCAGGTCCCGCAGGGCGAGGTCGACCGCTTCGGACGGCGCACCCTCGTCGTGGGCGCCCCACCAGATCAGCGCCGACATCGTGGCCGCCTGGACACAGGCCGCCTGCCAGACGAGATCGCTCTTGGACGCGAAGTAGCGCAGCAAGGAAGACATCCTCACCGCTATCCACGCCGAGCTGGCACAATCCGTCGACGCCGTCATCGACTGGGCGAGCGCGCAGCCGCGCACCCGGGCTACGCGCCACGAGACGGTCCGGCGCCTTGACGGGCTGCTGCTCGGGCCGTGGGGAACCCTTACTCGCTTCGCGCAGGCGAGCGAGGCCGCGATGCGCGACCTGTCCGCCGCTGAGGAGTTCAGCCGCCGCATGGACGCGATCGGCGACCTCCTCTCCCCCGCCACCGGCCCGGTCGGCCGGATCCGGGGACGACTGGCCCTGACGGCGCTGTTCATGGCGACCGCACGCGGCGAGCAGCTCGGCGGCAGCATGGACGAGCGCAACGCGGCCGCCCTCGACATCGCCTACGCCCTCATCCGGTGACAGGTGCGAACGCGACGGCATCGCGAATTCCCGCATCATTGCCACTTATTCCGTGGGCAGGAACAGCCCGGTGATCTCGTCGCGCGCCGCCCGGTACGGCCGGTTCAGCCGTCCGCGGGCACGCATCTCCAGGCAACGGAGTACGACGGCGTGAATCGCGAAAGCATCCCGCTCCGGCGCCGCGGCGAGCACTGTCCCGTCGGTGAGTGCGCGGCGCAGGGCAGCCTCTAGCACCGCCCGGTGACGGGCGTGGATGTCTTCCATCGCGGCCGCGATGCCGGCGACCAGGCCGACCTCTGGCGCCAGGAAGGTCCGGCCCTCCCGGAGCCGGCGTGTGTCCCAGCCGATAGACAGGAACTCCTCGATCCAGGCCAGGACGGCCGCGCGGCCGTCGGCCGCCCGTCCGGTGGCCGACCACAGCGCCTCGCGGACCAGTTCCCCCGCCTCATGCTGCATGGCCAGCAGCAGCGCGTCCTTGGACGGGAAATGACGGTAGAACGTGCGCCGGTTGACCCCGGCGCCGCGCAGGATGTCCTCGATCGCCGTCGTGCCGCCCGTGCCGCGCCCTATCAGCCGGTGCGCGGCACGGATGATCGCCGTGCGCTCGCGTCCGGCACGCGCCTCCGCGTCGTCCGTATCCGGGACGGCGAGGCCGGCCTGGCGTGCTGACTGGTTCATTGTCTCCTCCTGCCCCACGATCACACCCCAATGGCGGCACAGTGGGAATGTTATTCCCAAACCACTTGGCGCTTGTTTGGGAATGCCATTCCCATTAATGTAACGGACAAGGGGCTCGCGGTTCCAGGGCAGGTCCCGATCGCGGCAACATGGAGGTCGAAACGGTGCTGCTTCATGGCCTTGACCTAGATCTGACCGGATGGTTCCAGGTGGCGTGGTCCGGAGACATCGGCCCCCAACAGGTCGTCCCGCTGCGCTACTTCGGCCGTGACCTGGTCGCCTATCGTGGGAGGGACGGCGTTGTCCGGGTGCACGACCGGCACTGCCGGCACCTTGGCGCGAGCCTGGCGCACGGTGGATGCGTCGTCGACGACGGCATCCAGTGCCCGTTTCACGGGTGGGTCTGGGCCCCGGACGGGCACAACGTGTCCATCCCCTACCAGGATCGCCCGAACCGGGCCCGCCGGCTGGGCACATGGCCGACGCTCGAACGCAACGAGTCGGTCTACGTGTGGTTCGACCCCTCCGGGCGCGAGCCGCTGTGGGACGTGCCTGACGCGCTGCATGGCACCGCGCACGCCGCCGGACGCGAGTTCCACCCCGCCTGGCCTGACGGCCGCCAGCACTACCGCGACCTCCGGATACATCCCCAGATGGTCGTGGAGAACGTGGTGGACCCGCACCATTTCCGGTTCGTGCACCACACGGAGATCAGCCCGGTGGTTCTCCAGGAGCGGGTCGAAGGCCCGGAGTGGTGGGCGCGGGTCGGTTTCGGCCGGGGCTGGCGTGACCACGCCCGTGACGCGAGCGGCGCCGTGCGGGCCGACACCCGCAACACCATCGAGATCCTGTGGTCCGGCGTGGGAGTCAGCGTCAACGTGGAGCACATGGGCGAGGGCGTCCGGGTCATCACCATCAACATCACGCCCGTCGAGGACGGCCGGACCGAGATCTTCGCGACGTACTGGATCGACCGCGCCGCAGGTGACCTGGACGACGGCAGCTACCAGCGCCGGCTCGACGAGGCCAAGCTGGCGCTGCCAGACGACATCCGCATCTGGGACAACCAGATCTTCCTCGACCCGCCCGTGCTGGCCACCGAGGAGGGCAGCGGCTTCCGCCGGATCCGCCGGTGGGCCCGGCAGTTCTACCCGGGCGACAGCACAGGCAACGCGCCCACAGGAACGGACGACACCCGGTCGCCGACCGTCACGAAACTCGAAACCAATGCTTCCTGACTCGCCAGGGCGCCACGCCCCTGGGGCCGGATGGCCGCATCTTCTCCGGGCTGGTGCGCACGCGCGCTATGCGCGGGCGCGGTTTGCCTCGTCGTAGCGGTCGCGGGCGGCGCTGAGGTCGGCTTGGTGGGCGTCGGCCCAGAGCAGGAGCGTGGTGGCGGCCTGGAGCAGCGACTCGCCCATCGGGGTGAGCGCGTACTCCACCCTGGGCGGGACGACCGGGTAGATAGTGCGCGAGATCAGGCCGTCGCGCTCGAGGGAGCGGATGGTCACGGTCAGCATGCGCGGGGTGATGCCGCCGATCTGGCGGCGCAGCTCGCTGAAGCGCCTGGTTCCGCCGCCGAGGAGGTGGATGACGTACAGCGACCACTTGTCACCGATGCGCCCCAGCACCTCGCGGCCCCGGCAGCCGGGGATCTCCGGGACAGCCGCAGGCGATTCCATGGTTACCTCCAGGGAACTCAGGAACACCGAGTATACCTAACCTCCGCTCTCCAGCGCGCCGCATGACCCGGACGTACCCGCCCCCGGCGGGGTACCGTAGGCTGACGGTTCCTTTCAGGAACTCTGTATTCATCAGGAACCATGATGACAGGAAGGAGGCTGCTGCTAACGATGGGCATACGGGACATAGCGCTGCTGGCCAGCCGGGCCGTGCTCGGGGGGTACCTCGCCGCGCACGGAGCGCAGAAGCTGTTCGGTACCTTCGGCGGGCACGGGATCGAGCCGACGGCGGCCGCGTTCGAGGGGCTGGGCCTGCGCCCCGGCCGGGTGACCGCCACTGCGGCCGGGCTGTCCGAGCTCGGCGGCGGGCTGCTGACGGTGGCTGGGCTCGCCAGCCCCGTCGGGCCCGCGGCGATCGCCGGGACCATGGCCGTGGCCAGCGCCACGCACCGGGCCAGCGGCCCGTTCGCCGCCAACCGGGGCTACGAGCTCCCGGCGAC
>JAWWPV010001047.1:0-3993 GCA_033854775.1 Trebonia sp. | reverse complement strand
TGCCGACGCCGGCGTTGTTGACCAGGATGTCGACCTGACCGAACTCCTTGATCGCGGCGTCGACCAGTCGGCGGCAGTCGGCCGGGCTCGCGACGTCGGTCTTGGCGGCGATGCCGCGGCAGCCCGTCGCCTCGCGGGTGCTGGCTAGCACCTGTTCGAGGCGGTCGGCCCGGCGGGCGCCGAGAGCGATGCCCGCGCCCGCTTCGGCCAGCGCGCGGGCGAAGGAGACCCCGAGGCCGGAGGACGCCCCGGTTACGATGGCGACCTTGCCGGGCAGGCGGAACAGTTCGGTGATGCCCACTAGCGCGCCGTCGTGCGCGTCGGCAGGACATCCGACAAGACGTCGTGGGCGAGGCTCAGCGAGGCCGGGCCGCCGTACAGCATCCCCCAGGCCGCCGCCTCGTACAGCTGATCGTCGGTCAGCCCAAGACCGCGGCCGAGCAGCGCGCTTTCCCTGATCCCGGCCGGGTTGCCGCGGGCCACGTCCAGCTGCAGCTGGACGAAGGGAAAGATCTGCCGGGGCAGCGGGCCGCGCATGGCCCGGCCAAGCCGGTCCAGGTAGGCCTTCAGTAGGCCCGGCCGGCCGGCCGCGAGAAAATCGACGTGCCCGGGCACCTCGCCGGCCACCTGCGTGTACCAGTCTCGGATGCTCGCCTCCTCCCGCGGTGTGAGCTGGCCGCTGGTCAGGTCCAGGTCCAGGTCGAGGAACCGCGGATCCGGCGACCAGCCAGGCGGGAAGCTCGCCGACATGTCGCTGTCGGTATCGGGCCAGTCGGCCAGCAGCTCACCGGCGGCCAGGCGGGCCCGGTGGATTCCACGCGGGCCGCAGTGAATGAAGGCGAGTTCGAAAACCTGCAGCACGGCCCGTCTCGTCGCGCCCAGGCTTCGCGCGTGCTGCACCTCGTAGGCGATACCGAAGTCATACGCCATCACCGTGTAGAGGTGGAGGAATCCGAGCGTGCCGTGCAGCGGCACGGCCCGTCCCTCATCGCTGGCACTGTAGTAGGCCTGGATGCGGTGGCTCTTCACCACGCGGGGCGAGTAGTCGAGCCAGAAGTCGTAGGCGTCAAGGACGCTTCCGTGACTCGACTCATATGACTCGCGGAATCGCGTGACCTCGGCGTCGGTCATCTCGTCGGGGCGGGACAGGTCCAGCCCCCGGTTTATCTCCATTGCGGTCCCATCAATTGCTCACGACTCACGGAAAACAGCCGCCGCCCCGGCGGCCGCGGGCCCGAAGAAGACGGGCAGCTCGGCGAGACTGCGCAGGCTGATGGAATCAACCCACCGCGGGGCCCACCCGGGCGTCAGGGTGATGTCGGTACCGATGTCGAGCAGGGCGTCAATGGCAATCGACGCCTCCGCCCGTCCCAGCGCCGCGCCGATGCAGGTGTGAATACCCTGCCCGAACGCGAAGTTCGCCCGGCGCTCCCGCTCCGGACGGAAGGTATCGGGATCGCTGAAGGCATCCGGGTCGTAGTTCGCGCTGGCCAGGACCGCCACGACCTGGGCGCCGGCCGGTATCTGCTGGCCGCCCAGGTCGCAGTCCCGTGTCGCGATCCGAAGGACGCGCTGCACCGGCGTGACCCAGCGGAGTCCCTCGTTGACGACGGCGGCGATCCTGCTTCGGTCCGCTCGCAGCGCCTCGAGCTGCCCCGGGCCGGTCAGCAGCGCCAGCAGCGTGCCGTTGATAAGGGCGGACGTCGTTTCGTGGCCGGCCGACAAGAACACGACGCAGGTGTGGAACAGCTCATCTGGGGTCAGTCCGTCGGTGTCGCCGGTGCGCCTTATCAGCGAGCTGAGCAGTCCGCCGTCCGGGTGTGCGGCCAGCCGGGCCACCAGGGCTTCGAGATAGCTTCTGAACTCGGCCAGCAGGTCATTGAGCTTCAGCGCGATATCGAAGTCGGGGACCGGGCTTCCCTGGAACTGGACCCGGGCGGTCGAGACCTGCTTGTACAGCTCGGCGTCCTCGACCGGAGCGCCGAAGAGGTGAGCGATCACCTGCACTGGCAGCGGGTTGCTGAGATCGCGCACTAGGTCCGCGGCGGTACCGGGGGAGAAGCTGGCGACGAGGTCAGCCACCAGGTCCGCCATCCACTCCCGGCTGCGGTCCACGATCCGCGGCGAGAAGCCGCGGCTGACCAGGTTCCGTAGCCGGTTATGTTCCGGCGGATCTGAGAAGACGATCACCGGGGTCGAGCACATGCGCACCAGCGCGCCCAGCCGCCCCTGGTCGCGCTCGCTGAACCGGCGGATGCGGGCCAGCTCCCAGCCGTAGTTGGAGAAGCGGTCAGGGCCGGCGAGTACGTCGGCGACCAGGTCACGGCCGGTCACGATCCACTGGTTCAGACTGGAGCTGAAGTACACCGGCCGCTCGCGTGCGAGCTCCCGGTACGTACTCCACGGGTTCGACCTGAACGCTGCGGTCAGGAACGCCGCGTCTGCCTGGTCAAGTGTCATGATGCGCTCCCCGGGTCCGAGGTCCGTGGCGGCACGCTGAGCGTCCAGCCCCCGTCGACGGTCACGCAGGCGCCGTTGACATAGGAGGCGGCAGCAGAGCTTAGCCACAGCACCACCTCGGCAACCTCTTCCGGCTGGCCCAGCCGCCCGGCCGGAGCCGGGCCAGAGCGCGCCGGGCCGCCGAGCGCCGCGACCGACATCTCCGTCTCGATGGTGCCCGGGGCGACGGCGTTCACCCGGATGCCGAGGCCGCCGTTCTCCAGCGCGGCGACACGCGTCAGCGCGATCACGCCCGCCTTGGCCGCGCAGTACGGACCGCGTTCGGCCAGCCCCCCCGCCGCCCCCACCGACGCGGTATTCACGATCGCTCCCGACCGCTGCCCCCGCATGATCCGGATAGCAGCCGAGAGCACGTTCCAGCAGCCGCGCAGGTTCGTGTTCACCACCCGGTCCCATTCGGCTCCACTGACCTCGTGCAGGTACTGCTGACGGCTCGCCACCCCGGCGTTGTTGTGCACGATGTCAAGTGAGCCCTCGTGCGCCGCTACGTCGTCGACAGCCTCGCGCACCGCGTCGGTGTCGGCGACATCCAGCTGGACGAAGCGGAAGCTCGCGGCCTCCAGGCCGGCGCAGACCTCGTCCGGCCGGGGCTGGATGTCAGCCACCACGACCCGGGCGCCGCGGGCGGCGAAGGCACGGGCAGCGGCACGACCGATGCCTGACCCGCCGCCGGTGACAAGGACAACCTGGTTCACCAGTCACCGCCCGACGAGGACGACTTCGCTTGGTGAGCGGTGGATCGGGCCGTCCCACCGGGCGACGTAGTCCGGCGCGAACTCAAGCGTGCCGAATCGGTCAAGGAGCTTCTGGATGACCGTCCGGGCCTCGATTTTGGCGAGCGGCGCACCCAGGCAGTAGTGAATCCCTGACCCGAAGGCGAGATGGTCGGCGCTGCGGCGGCGAAGATCGTACTGGTCGGGGTCAGGGTAATGCCTCTCGTCTCGGTTGGCCGCCCCGAGCAGCGGAAACGCGATATCGCCGGCGCGGATGACCTCGCCGCCGACCTCGGTGTCCTCGGCCGCCTGCCGGGCCTTGAGCTGGACTGGACTGACCCAGCGCAGCCCTTCCTCGAATGCCTTCTGCGCCAGCGACGGGTCGCTCCTGACCAGCTCGAGCTGATCTTGGTGACTGACCAGCGCGTAGGTAGTGGAAGCAAGTCCGCGCAGCGTGGTCTCCACACCGCCGGCCACCGTGAGCGCGCACGCCGACAGGGCCACTGCGCGGCCGGTTCCCGCGTCAGTCAGCGCATCGTAGAGCGGCGACCTTCCGCGCACGGCGGCCAACTCGCCGAGGTAGCCGATCAGTTCACGTCCCGCCTGTATCGCGGCCTGTCCCCCCTCCGGTGCTGGTGTGCGGGACCTGATGCCACGCTGGTAATCGAGGACCCGGCGGTACCGGGCGGCCAGCTGGTCGGTGTCGCTCGTGCCCATGAGCGCCGCCATCACCCGCCACACCAGGGGGCCGGTGATACGA
>JAWWPV010001046.1:0-4253 GCA_033854775.1 Trebonia sp. | reverse complement strand
CCAGAACGAGTGCGGCTTCCCCTCCCGCGACCCGCTGGGCCGCGGGGGCGGGGAGGCCGGGGTTAGCCTCCCGCGCGGGGGCACTGCGTGCTCCTTGCTGTTATCTCAGGCGGCGCGGGTCGACACGATGATGAGGGATACAACGGGCCCCTGTAGGGGCCCAAAGTATCCCGCATCATAGTCGAGCGGGCGCCCCGCCGCCGCCCGGCGACTCATCCCACTCCGGGGAGTCGCAGGGCGGCGGTGCTTAACCGCTGACCGCCACCGTGGGCTTGCCCGTCCCGACGGCCTGGGGGAAGGTGAACAGGCCGGTGGGGTCGTACTTCTTCTTGATGCCGGCCAGGCGGGCGTAGTTGCCGCCGTAGTAGGCCTGCTTCCAGTTCGCCAGGTCCGGGTCGACGTAGTTCTGGTAGGCCTGGCCGCTCGCGTAGCGGCGCATCGAGGACCAGTAGTCGCGCAGCCAGGCGCGCTGGTTGCCGATCCCCGTGCTTGCCGCGCCGTTGGTCCAGTCGGTCGTGTACTGGGCCCCGAACAGGGCGTTCCTGTGCACGAAGGCCGTCGCGCCCGGCTTGACCCGGTTGACCGCGCCGCCGAGGGCGTCGAACGCGATCCCGCCGACGCCGCCCGCGGCCCCGTGCACCTTCTGGAGCGCGACGATGCCGGCCAGCAGGGTACTGATCCCGGCGCTGCTCAGCGGGGTGGTGAAGTAGTCGGACTTGGCGAACTGCGGCTGGCGGGAAAGCTTGCCGCCGCCCGCGTACCAGGGCAGGTGGCAGGCCTGGTAGCCGAGCGAGGAGCAGCCCGCCTCGGCGAGCATCGCGGTGAGGTACGGCTGCGGGTAGCTGAGGAAGTGGCCCGACGGGCTCGCGCCGACCTTCGCGTACAGCTGACTGAGGAGGTTCGCCGCGTCGGCGTCGCTGCCCAGGTAGCAGCCGCCGACATTGACCCCGGGGACCCTGCCGCCCGGGGCCGCCGCCAGGTGCAGGTTCGACCAGAGGGCATCGGGGGCGTGCGGTGCCCAGGACTGCCAGGCGGCGACCACCCTGGCCGCCTGCGACCACGGCCAGGACAGGGAGAAGAGCACCGGTTCCGGGGCCGGCATCGTACGGAACGTGAACGAGGTCACCACGCCGAAGTTCCCGCCG
The DNA here is from genome assembly GCA_033854775.1 of Trebonia sp. GTDB lineage: Bacteria > Actinomycetota > Actinomycetes > Streptosporangiales > Streptosporangiaceae > Trebonia. The sequence goes on along the minus strand of JAWWPV010001046.1, from coordinate 3,108 downwards.
CCGCCCCCCTGGCAGGCCCAGAACAGGTCAGCGTAGTGGTGCGGGTCGGCGGCGGCGGTGAGCACCGCGCCGTTCGCCGTGACGATCTGCAAAGACTCGAGGTTGTCGCAGGTCAGGCCGTAGGCCCGGGCGGTTACCCCGACGCCGCCGCCGAGCGTCAGGCCGGCGATGCCGACCGTCGGGCAGGAGCCGCCCGGCACCGCGCGGCCCTTGGCCGCGAGGCCGTTGTAGAAGTCGATGAGCCTGGTGCCCGCGCCGACGGTGGCGGTCGTGCCGGACACGGCGACCGTCTTCAGGTCACTGACGTCGATGATCAGCCCGCTCGTGCCCGACCAGCCGGCGTAGCCGTGCCCGCCGGAGCGCGCGGCGAACGGCACGCCGAACTTGCGGGCGAACGCCAGGCACGTCGACACGTCGTGCGCGTTCTTCACGTAGGCGATCCCCGCCGGGCGCTGGCCGTCGAACCGCGGGTCGAAGAGCAGGCGCGCGGTCCCGTAGCTGGCGTCACCCGGACGGACCAGCGTGCCTGCCAGGTCCCTGGCGAGGGCGGTCCAGTCGGCCGGGGCCGGGCCGGCCGCGCGGGCGAGGACGCCGGACGGGGCAAGGTGCTGGTCGACCGCGGCGCGGGCAATTCCGGGTGCGGCGACCACGGCGGCCCCGCCGGCGGCGATGCCGAGGAACGTGCGGCGCTTCAGAGAACTCTCTGCTGGGTTGCTCACATCCCCAAGGACGCCGCGGGCAGTCGCGTGGTTGCACACGTTGTCATTACTTAGCGTAATCGAAATCGCACCCAGGGGCACGGCTAGTAGCCGGAGCGATGAGGTCGGGCACGTCGCGGCGTCTGCCCTGGGGAGGGGATGTCACAACTGGCCTCCGTATTTCGTCAGAAGGGAAGAGGAGGATCGGAATAGGTTGAGTAGCTCAACTGTTTAGTAGGTCATGAGCATGGAGATCCAGGGACCGGACGCGGCGCGGGCTGAAGAATCGGCACCGGCGCTGAACCGGGACATCCTCGACACGCTCACGGGCTTGGTCAAGCACGTCGGCGTGATCGGACAGGCGATCGCGGCCGAGTTCGAAATCGCGCCGCACGACCTGCTGGCCCTGTTCAAGCTGGACGGCGTGCTCACGATGAAGGAGCTCGCGCAGCACATGGGGTGCGACGCGTCGTTCGTGACGACCATCGCGGACACGCTGGAGCAGCACGGGTTCGCCAGGCGCGAGCCGAGTCAGCGTGACCGGCGGGTCAAGAACCTCGTCCTCACCCCGGAAGGCATCGCCGCGAAGGAGCGGATGATGCGCGAGCTCGCCACCAGGATGCCCTGGTGCTACGCGCTTGACGACACCGAACGGCGGTGCTTCCTGACCCTGCTCAGGAAAGCGCTTGACAGTCCGGGCCCCGAGGGCGCCGACGACGCCTGCCCCTTGGGGGAGACGAGGCTGCCGACCGCGTAAGACCGCGGTCCGTTCAGAACAAAAGATTTTCCAAAAAGATCCGCACCACCGCATGTGGGTGAAACGCGCCCAAAAACGGGTAAAGGGGAATTTCAGTGTCATCTATCTCAGGACAGGCGGCGAGCGGGGAGGCGGCGCGACCACGGCGGCTCGGGCTCGCGCTCGTGGTCATCGCGGCCGCGCAGCTGATGGTGGTGCTCGACGCGACCATCGTCAACGTGGCGCTGCCGCACATCCAGAACGCGCTGCACTTCTCCGGGACGAACCTGGAGTGGGTCGTCAACGCCTATACGCTCGCCTTCGGCGGCCTGCTGCTGCTCGGCGGGCGCATGGGTGACCTGCTCGGACGGCGGCGGATCTTCATCGCGGGCATCGCGCTGTTCACGCTCGCCTCGCTGGCCGGCGGGTTCGCCACCGACCAGGCCTGGCTGCTCACCGCCCGGGTCATCCAGGGCATCGGCGGCGCGCTGGCCGCACCCGCCTCGCTGTCGCTGATCGCCGTTACCTTCCCCGAGGGCAAGGAGCGGAACCGGGCGATGGGCGTGTACGCGGGCGTGTCCATCTCCGGCGCGGCCATCGGGCTGATCGCCGGCGGGCTGCTGACCAGCTACCTCGACTGGCGCTGGGTGTTCTTCGTGAACGTGCCGATCGGCCTGATCCTCGTGCTGCTCGCGCCCCGGGTCATCGGCGAGTCGGAGCGAGTGCGCGGCCGGTTCGACCTGCCCGGTGCGATCACCGGGTCGCTTGGCCTGGGAGCCCTCGTGTACGGGCTGTCCGAGGCGGCGACCACGTTCAGCAACGGCCAGGCGGTCGGGCACTGGGGTAGCACCAAGGTCATCGTGGCGCTGACGGCGGCGGTAGTGCTGCTCGGGGTGTTCGCGTTCATCGAGGCACGGTCGCGGCACGCGCTGGTGCCGCCGCGGGTGCTCAAGTCCCGCGACAGGACCGCGGCGTACCTGATCAGCCTGTGCATCGGCACGGCGATCTTCGGCATGTTCTTCTTCATGACGATCTTCGTGCAGGAGGTCTGGGGGTACTCGCCGGTCCGCTCGGGAATCGCGTACCTGCCGATGGTTGGCATGATCGTGGTCGGGGCTGCGCTCTCCTCGCAGTTGGTCGCGCGGATCGGCGCGCGGCCGCTGATCACCGGAGGGCCGCTGCTGGCGGCCGTGGGCATGTTCTGGCTGTCCCGGGTCACGGAGCACAGCTCGTACGCCGGCGGGCTCCTCGGGCCGATGATGCTGACCGGCCTCGGGATGGGGCTGACGTTCGTGCCGCTGTCGCTGGTGGCGCTGGCGAAGGTGCCGAACAAGGACACCGGGGTGGCGTCGTCGCTGCTTAACACCGGGCAGCAGGTCGGCGGGTCGATCGGCCTGGCGATCCTCGGCACGGTGGCCTGGTCGGCGGTGGCGTCGAACACGAAGTCGGCCATCGCCGCCACGCACGGGGCGCACCTGTCGACGGCGGCGCAGACGGCGCTGAGCAACCACGCGCTCGCCTACGGGTTCGGCCGCGGGTACCTGGTGTCGGCGGGGATCTCGCTCCTCGCGGTGGTCATCGCGTTGGTGATGATCCGGCTCAAGCGGGCGGACCTCGCGGGGATCGACCCGATGGCGGCCCCGGCACTCGACGCTGAGGCCGACGCGGAAGCGT
>JAWWPV010001045.1:0-2757 GCA_033854775.1 Trebonia sp. | reverse complement strand
GACGGCCGCGTCGACGTCGTCGGTCGAGGCGAGGACGGCGGAGCCGAACGCGGCGCCGGTGGACGGGTCGACCGCGGGCTGCTCGGTGCCGCCGCGCGACGGCACCCAGCGCCCGCCGACGAAAACGTCCGGGCGGGTGACGAGGTCGGACATGGAGATGCTCCCGGGACGGAGGAAGCCGGCCCGCGGTGCTGGCCGGCAGGAAAGGACGCCAAGCTACATTGCTGCAAACTATGATAATCAATCATAGAAATCAATGCCTGTCCCTGAAACACCGCCTCATGCCTGGAGGTTCGCTGTGAAGTTCGGCCTGGCCGTCATGAACGACTTCCCGCCCGGCGCCGTGGCCGCGGACCGGGTGCCGCTGCTGCGCGAGCAGGTGCGCGCGGCGAGCGCCGCCGGCCTCGACTCGGTCTGGGTGCTGCAGCACTACCTGGGCAACATGCCCACGCTGCAGCCGCTGCCGCTGCTGAGTGCGCTGGCCGCTGACGCCGGCCCGATGTTCCTGGGCACCAACATGTTCATCCTCCCGCTGCGGCACCCGGTCGCCGTGGCCGAGGAGTTCGCCACCCTCGATCACCTCACCGGAGGCCGGGTGATCGCCGGGTTCGGCATGGGGTACCGGGAGAACGAGTTCGCCTCCTTCGGCATCCCGATGGACGAGCGGGCGAGCCGGTTCGAGGAGAGCATCGAGGTCGTGCGCGGGCTCTGGTCCGGAGCGCCGGTCACCTTCCGCGGCCGCCATTTCGCCCTGGAGGACCAGCGGCTGAGCCTGCCGCCGGTGCAGCCGGGCGGGCCCCGGATCTGGATCGGCGCCGGCCCGCACAAGGTCGGCGCCCGGCGCGCGGCCCGGCTCGGCGACGCGTGGATCATCCCGCCGCACGAGACGCCGGAGCGGCTGCGGACGCTGCTCGGGGTGTACCGGCAGGAGCGCGCCGCGCGCGGCCTGGGCGCCCCCGCCGAGGTGGTGGTCCGCCGTGAGCTGGTGCTCGATCCCGACGCCGACCGCGCCCGGGCGATCGGGGTCACCGCGCGGGGCGCGCTCACCCGGCAGTACGCGGCGTTCAACGCCCCCGACCAGAGCGCCGGGTACAGCCACCTGCAGTCCGACGCGGCGGCGGAGCAGACGGCGGACCGCTCGTACCTGTTCACCGACCCGCAGGGCGCGGTCGCCGCGCTGAAGGAACTCGAGGCCCAGGGGTTCACCTACGTCATCCTGCGGATGCAGTGGTTCGACCTGGCGCAGGAGCAGATGCTGCGCACCCTGGAGCTGTTCCGCGACCACGTGCGGCCCGCCTTCGCGTCTTGACAGGCCAATTCATGCATATGATATGTTCCGATCGTGACACTTAACGGCAAGCGGATGCTGGTAACTGGCGCGGCAGCGGGCATGGGGCGCGCGATCGCCGTCCAGGCGGCCCTGGCGGGCGCCGAGCACGTGGTGGTGGCGGACATCAACACCGAGGGCGCGGAGCAGACCGCGGCGGAGGTGCTGGCGGCCGGCGGCAAGGCGACCGCGGTCCGCGTCGACCTGCGCCGCGCCGCGGACATCGAGCGCATGGTGGACGAGGCCGTGGCCGCCATGGGCGGCCTGGACACGCTGGTCAACCAGGCCGGCGTGCTCGACGCCACCTTCGCGCCGGGCGCCACGTTCGAGACGCTGCCCGAGGAGGCCTGGGACGCGGTGTTCGACATCAACACCAAGTCCTACTGGCTCGCGGTCAAGTACGCGGCCCGGCACCTGCGCGCCTCGGACCGCGGACCGTCGGTGGTCAACGCGTCGTCGGTGTCAGGGCTGACCGGCTACCCCGCCGCCGCCTACAGCTCAAGCAAGGGCGCGACGATCCAGCTCAGCCGGTCCCTGGCCATCCAGCTCGCCCCCGACATCCGGTGCAACTGCTACTGCCCGGGGTCGATCAAGACGCCGATGAGCGACTACTTCCTCGACATCGCGGCGGACAAGGCCGCCACCGAGCAGCAGATGTCGGGCAACCACCTCATCCCGCGCCGGGGCCGGCCGGACGAGGTCGCCAAGCTGGTGTGCTTCCTGGCCTCCGACGACGCGTCGTTCATCACCGGCGCGACCTACGAGGTCGACGGCGGCACGATGGGCTGGCGCGGCACCCGGTCCCCCTCGTGACGCCGCCAGCGGTCTCCGGCCAGCGCGTCTACGGCGACGTGGCGCTGGGGGACCCCGTCGGCCCGGTGGAGTTCGCCCTGCCGCTGTACCGGCTCGTCGTGGCGGCCGGCGGCAACCGGGACTTCAACTCGATCCACCACAACCGCTCCTACGCCACCGCGACCAGCGCGCCGGACGCCTACGCCAGCACCTTCTTCCTGATGGGGGCGTGGGAGCGGGCCGTCCGCGACTGGATCGGCGACGCCGGGACGATCCGGGCGATCCGCGGCTTCCGGATGCGCAAGTTCAATCTAATCGGCTCGGTGATGACGGTGACCGGAACCGTGACCGGCGTCCGCCGCGACGGCGAGACCGGCGTGGTCACCCTGGAACTGGTCAGCCGGGTGGGCGAAGACGTGACGGTCGGGCCGGGCGAGGTCGAGGTGACGCTGCCGCTGTCCGCGGCCGGGCGCCGCGACGGATAAGTCGGTCACGGCGACGGCGCGGAGCAGAAAGCTGACCAGGTGCTCGGCATAGGTCCTGAGATCGCGGGCCAGGCCCGCCGCCAGGTCGGGCGGCGTGCTCAGCACGTGCATCATGGCGCCGCCGGCCAGGGTGTCGAGCAGCATGGTGACCGG
>JAWWPV010001044.1:0-11657 GCA_033854775.1 Trebonia sp. | reverse complement strand
CCCGCGCCAGGCACGGCGGCGCGCGACGCGGTGGAGCAGGCGGCATCGCTGCCGATCCCGAGGCAGCCGGGGCCACCCGAGATCGCCGCGCAGCAGCAGGGAGAATCGACGCCGCAGCCGACGCCGGCCACGGAACTGGCCACGGACCCCGAGCAGGCGGTCGCGGCCAGCAGCACGCCGCCAGGATCGGTGAACGGAAGCGCGCCGTCCTCAGGCGAAGACAGCTAGCAGCACGGCGAGCACGCAGAGCAGGACGGCGGCGATCACCACGAGCCTGGTCCTGGACGAAGCGCGTCCCGAGTCGCTGGCCACGCTGGCGGCCGGGGCGGACCCGGCAGCGGCCGTCGACACGCGGGCGGCGCCCGATGCCGGCCCGGCCGCCTGAGCCGTCGTCGTGTCGGCGCTCGTCGCGGAAGAGCCCGCGGCCGGTGGAGCTTTCCCCCAGGGGGCCGCCACCCAGGGTGCCGCCGTGCCGGTACCGGCGGAAGACCCGGTGCCGCCGGCGGGCTCGGCGGCCAGCGTCGGCGTGTCACGGATGGTCGGCCAGGCGGTCGACACCCGGATGGGGTCCCACCCCGCCGGCTTGTCACTGGCCACAGGCTCTGGTGCCGAAGGGAAGGCCTCGGAGGTCGCTGACAAAGAGGCCTCGGCCAGCGCGAAGTCGTCCGTCAGCGGGACATCGGGCAATGGCGGGACCGGGTCGGCGCTGGGGCTGGACATCTCTTCCGCGACCCGGTTAAGCGCCGCGATGATGATTGAGGGATCGGGGCTGTCCCCGACCTGTGACACCGACCCGATCCGCGCTCCGGCGGTCGCCGCGTCCGAGCGGCCCGCGTCCCGTGAGGCGGCCACCGGCAGAGACGGTGACCTGGTGAGGGAGCGCCACCGCTCCTCCCACTCCTCGGTGGTGCCGCCGCAGCCCCGGACAAAGGCGCAGAGCACCGGGAGGTCGGGAAGTGCCGGGCCAACCTCGGCGGCCCTGATGGAGTCGTATGGAAAATGGGCGCGCGCGGCGAGTTCGGCATGCCCGAGCCCGGCGCCGTCCCTGAGCTGGCGTAGCTCACGCAAGAATCGCGCCGCGTCGTCTGCCGACGCCCCGTAACTTGCCACCTGCCGTACATCGGCCTTACGGTGCTCCACCCAGGCACCCCTCCCCTGAACCCGTCTGGCCGGCTGGACCCCTGGGTTCGCGCCGGTAACGGTGCGCATCCTCCAACCAGGATTCACGTGCAGGTTATCGCCTGCCACTGCACCGGGCGTCGCAACCGCAAGCATTAGGCATGCCGATTTTGCTCGCTGGGTGAATTGTTCCGTTTGCGTTCGATGTTGTTGGGTACTGTGCCCCAGACTATCCGTGGATGGCCAGACCGACCGTGAATGCCAGCCCAAACGCCAGTTGCAGCCGTCCTGTCTGCCCGAGCGTCGCGATCAGGCCGGGCCCAGAGACGCCGCCGCGCACCGCCCGCACCGGGGCGACGGCCAGCGGCAGCGCGACCAGCACGATCAGCGCGAACGGCCGGTATACCCCGATCAGCGCGGCAGCCGCGAACGGCACCAGCAGGAACAGCAGGTACGCCGCCCTGGCGCGCGCGTCCCCGATCCGCACGGCCAGGGTCCGCTTCCCCGCCGTCGCGTCTGACCCGATGTCCCGCAGGTTGTTGATCATCAGCAGCGCGCACGACAGCAGGCCGGCCGGCACCGAGGCCGCGAGGCCAAGCCACGAGAGCCGGCCCATCTGCACGAACGCGGTCCCCGCCACCGCCGCCACGCCGAAGAACACGAAGACGGACACCTCGCCGAGCCCTCGGTACCCGTAGGGCCGCGACCCGCCGGTGTAGAACCAGGCGGCGAGCACGCACAGCGCCCCGCCGGCGACGATCCACCACGAGGTCACCGCCGCGAGCGCGAGCCCGAGGCAGCAAGCCGCGGAAAAACACGAGAAAGCAGCAGTTTTCACGGCGCGCGGCGACGCCGCCCCCGACCCGACCAGCCGCATCGGCCCGGCCCGCCGCCCGGCCGCGTCGGTGCCCCGCACCCCGTCGCTGTAGTCGTTGGCGTAGTTCACGCCCACCTGGAGCGCGAGCGCCACCAGCAGCGCGAGCAGAGCGCGCCACCACGAGAACGCGTGGTACCCCGCCGCCACACCCGACCCAATAAGCACCGGCACCACAGCCGCCGGCAGCGTCCGGGGCCGCGTCCCGGCCACCCACTCCCGTGCACTAGCCACCGGCAGATCCTACGCGGGTGTGGAGGCGCAGCACCGGCACCTTCACGCCCATGTCCAGGTTGGACCGGCTGCCGTCGGGGGCCCAGCCGGCCGCCTCGAGGAAGCCGATCCGCGCCTCGTCTCCGGACAAGGCCCACGTGTACCCGGTGGTGAACCCGTCTTCGGCGAACGTATCGGCCACGGCGTTCAGTAGCCGCCCGTCGTGGCCGTCGGCGGCAAGCGACGGCAGCACGTGCAGCTCATACAACTCGCCGTCGGTCCCCGGCCACAGATCCTCGTCGGTCGCAGGCCCGGCGGCGGCGAAGCCGAGAATCTCCGGCTCGCCCGGCTTCTCGACCGCGACGTGCACCCGGTGCTTCGACGTCGGCGGCGCGCCAATCGCGTCCCGCCAGCGCTCCGCGAACTGGCCGACCGCCTCGTCGCTGGTCAGCTCCGCGATGACGGCCTCCGGCACCAGCCCAGCAAACGCGGCCTGCCAGCTGGTGACCTGCACGCGCGCGAGCCCCTCGGCGTCGGAAGCCCGCGCGCCCCGGACAAATCCCCCACTCAAAGCAGTCCTCCTGCCATCTGGAGGCCTACGCCCCCGGCGTCTCGATGCCGAGCCCGGCCAGCGCCGAGACGTCCCGCGCCGCGCCGGTGGCCGCCGACGTCGCGAGCGCCGCGTACACCTGGAGCGCCGCGCTCACCGGCCGTTGCCGCGCGGCGGGCCGGTACGACCCGAGCGACGCGAGCAGGGCCTGCCTGCGCTCGGCCAGGACGGAATCCGGCACGTCAAGCCGTAGCTCCCGGCGCGGGATGTCGATGACGATCGTGTCGTCCTCATGCACAAGCGCGAGGGTGCCGCCGCCCGCCGCCTCGGGGGAGATGTGCCCGATCGACAGCCCGGAAGTCCCGCCGGAGAACCGCCCGTCGGTGATCAGCGCGCAGGCCCGGCCCAGGCCCTTGCCCTTCAGGAACGACGTCGGGTACAGCATCTCCTGCATCCCAGGACCGCCCCGCGGCCCCTCGTACCTGATGACGACGACATCGCCGGCGGAAACCCGTCCGGCGAGAATCCCGTCCACGGCCCCTTCCTGCGACTCGAAGACCCTGGCAGGACCGGAGAACTTCCACAGCTCCTCAGGCACGCCCGCGGTCTTGACGACCGCGCCGTCGGTCGCCAGGTTCCCGTACAGCATGCAGAGCCCGCCGTCGACGGTGTAGGCGTGCGCGACGTCATGGATGCACCCGGAAGCGGCGTCCAGGTCGAGCGTCTCCCACCGTGCCGACTGCGAGTACCCCTTGGTCGTCCTGACCCCGCCGGGTGCCGCGTGGTACAGCTCCACGGCCTCCGGAAGCACCGACGCGGACCGCAGGTCCCACGAGGACAGCGGAGCCCCGTGCACGGTGTGCACCGAACGGTTCAGCAGTCCCGCCCGGTCAAGCTCGCCGAGGAGCGTGTAGATGCCGCCGGCCCGGTGCACGTCCTCCACGTGGTAGGACCCGTTCGGCGCCACCTTGCACAGGCACGGCACCCGCCGGGACAGCTCGTCGATCTCCTTGAGCCCGAAGTCCACGCCCGCCTCGTGCGCGGCGGCGAGCAGGTGCAGGATCGTGTTGGTCGACCCGCCCATGGCGATGTCGAGCGCCATCGCGTTCTCGAACGCCTCCCGCGACGCGATCGACCTGGGCAGCACCGACTCGTCGTCCTCGAGGTAGTACCGCTTCGCCAGCGCGACGATCAGCGCGCCGGCCTCCTCGAAGAGCCCGCGCCGCGCGACATGCGTGGCGAGGGTGGTCCCGTTCCCCGGCAGCGCGAGCCCGATCGCCTCGGTGAGGCAGTTCATCGAGTTCGCGGTGAACATCCCGGAACACGACCCGCAGGTTGGGCAGGCCGACTCCTCGATGGAAGCGAGTTCGTCGTCCGACACCGACGGGTCCGCCGAGGCGACCATCGAGTCGATCAGGTCAAGCTTGCGCACTCCCGACGGGGCACCGGGGACCGTCGCGACGACCTTCCCTGCCTCCATCGGGCCGCCGGACACGAACACCGTCGGGATGTTGAGCCGCATCGCGGCGATCAGCATGCCCGGCGTGATCTTGTCGCAGTTGGAAACGCAGATCAGCGCGTCCGCGCAGTGCGCGTTGACCATGTACTCGACCGAGTCGGCGATCAGCTCGCGGGACGGCAGCGAGTACAGCATCCCGCCGTGCCCCATCGCGATGCCGTCATCGACGGCGATCGTGTTGAACTCACGGGGAATCCCGCCCGCGGCCCGCACCGCGTCGGCGATGACCCGGCCCACGTCGGCCAGGTGCACGTGACCTGGCACGAACTCGGTGAAGCTGTTGGCCACGGCGATGATCGGCTTGCCGAAGTCCTCGTTGGCTACCCCGGTCGCCCGCAGCAGCGCGCGCGCTCCCGCCATATTCCGACCGTGCGTGACCGTGCGTGACCTCAACGGCGGCATCGCCGAACTCCCCTCACAAAAGCTAATCGGGAAGTTCAGCCTACCGGGGTATAAGTCCTCGACGATGCGGTAACGTCCGGCAGCATCCGCGACGCCGTGTCGTAGATCGTGCGGACCTCCTCGCGGGTGAGGTGGACCACGCCGTCCTTCATCCGGCCGCGCCGCTTCAAGTACTTCCGCAGCGCCGGCCCGGTGAACACGTCGACGTTCCGGATTGTGGCGACGTCCCACGGGATCTTCGGCCCGTAGATGGCAAGGGCGGGCCTGACCGTGATCTCGGTGCCGAGCGCCCTGGACAGGATCTCGCTGGCCTGCGCCGCCTCCCACACCGCGTGCTCAAGCCGCTCCTTCTGCGACTCGGGGCCGTGGTACAGCTTCTTGCCGTTCCAGGTCCTGATCGGCAGCTTCGGGTCCCACTTCTCTGAGTCGATGGCGTAGACCCCGGTCGGCCCGACGACCAGGTGGTCGATGGACTCGCGGCTGTTGGGGATGGGCCGCGCGTCGAGCGCGAAGTACCCCTCCCGCCGCATTCGCGCGATCTGCTTGTTGGTTCGCCTTTGGGCAGCGGGATTGGCGCCGCCGCTGACGTAGGCCGCGGCGTTCCGCGAGCGGTAGATCGTGTCGACGATCCCGGCGAGGATCGCGAGCGTGAGGGCGACCTCCCAGCTCTTGGTGAGTACCGCGAACACCACGCCGACGACCACCATGATCGTGAGCCGCAGCCGCCAGAAGCGCAGCTGCACGTCCGGCGGCAGATCGCGCAGGCTCACCCGTGGCTCGTGCTCGCCCGCGGGCTGGCCTCCCCACCAGATCCCGCGCATTCGCCCGAACGGGTTCGGCTTCCTCTCCCCCTCCACCTCGTCGATTGCCACGGGCGGTGAACTGATCGGCTGGTTCCACGACGCGCCGATCGGTATCACGCGCGTCGGCGCTGAGCGTGGCTGGCGCTCGGTGCCCCTGGTGCGCGTCTCGTCCGGGACTTCCGTGGTTGCCATGTCGCCGAAGATCCCGACCCCCTCGTCGGACACTGGCTCGGCGGGGCTGTCGGACGGGACAGGGTCGGGCGGCTCGGTGGCGGCCGGGTGCGGTGACTCGTAGACCAGGCCGGTGCCTTCGTAGGCCTCCGGTGCCTCGCCCACCAGGGCTGGACCTGGCACCACCGTGCCAGACAGCACGGTGCCTGGCAGTTCCGTGCTTGCCGCCACGGCCGGCGTGATCGCCGTGTTCGGCGGTGCGGCGGGCGGCGGCCCGCCGACCGTCTCGGCGGGAACCGGGGGGGCGGTCGTCTCGTCGGCCGCCGAGTGCGCGTACCTGATCGGGCGCCGCCGTCGGCGGGCCCAGGGCCCGTCGGAGGCCGGGTTGTCGGCGGCCGGGCCATAGCCGCCGGGATCGCGGGCGACTGTGTGCCTGGTGCCGCTGACCCCGGTGTTTTGTCCGGTGCCGGGGGGCAGCTCAGCGTCGGGCGCCGGCGTTACGGTTGCCTGCACGCCGTTGTGCGGGTGCGTACCGGGCTGCGCTGATGACCTGGAGTTCTTGATTCGGGGCCAAGCCATCCATCTCACCATCTCAGCGTACCGATTTGCCGCCATGAGGCGGCGCTCTGTAATCGATGTGCCCTCTATATGGTCCTTTAAAAGCGACTCCGTCCCTGATGACACTCTAAATGGGTCCGTCCGATCCGCCTAGTTGGGTATTTCCCCGGTAACCGCACGTACACCTAGGGTGATGACCTCAAGTCAAGATCAAAAGCCAAGTCAAAGGCTGCGTGGTGGCTGGGGTAGCGGGAGATTCCCGCCGGCGCTCCTTCGGAAGGGGCGAAGCGCCGTCGCGAATCCCCCCGCAACCCCCGCCTCCACACGCGCCGGATTTTTCGCCCGTCGGGGGATGTGTGCTTCGCCCGCGGGCGCGAACCCGCGCCTTATCGCGGAAGAAATTTTTATCGCGGAGATTTTTCATTCGCATAGCGTGAAAAAGTTCCGTGTTGAAAAAAGTTTCCACGCTGATGCTTCAGCAGCCGCGGGGTGCGAGACGCCCGCCGTCGCGCGCGGCCCAATGGCATCACTTTTCACTGCACTTAGCGGCATTCGCCTGGCGACCAAGATCATGTCCGGTTCGCCGCAAATATCGCGCTGCCGGGTAAGTAAGGGGTGGCCCCGGCGTGGGTCTCCGGTCGCAGGCTGGCCGCTGGGGGAGTAGTGGTTTGTGGTACAACGTGCGGGATGTTTAAGCATGTGAGGCGGGGTGGCGGTCGGCGGCGGCCACGGGCGTGGCGGGTGGTGAGCCTGGTCGGCGCGGTGGTCGTGTCGGCGCTGCTGCTCGGCGTTCTCGGGTTTGGCTACGGGAGCATCCCGGCGCTTGGGCCGGCCCTCGATCCGGGGCGGGGGGCGTGGACGTCGGCGTCCGGCGGGCAGCCGGTGAGCTCGGAGCAGTTGCACGTGCAGGGGCTTGCCGGCCCCGCCACGGTCTCGTTTAGCGCGCAGGGCCTCGCATCGATATCGGCGGGTAGCACGAACGACCTGTTCCTTGCGCTCGGTTACGTGCACGCTAAGTTCCGGCTGACGGAGCTCGACGCGGAGCGGCGCCTTGGCGAGGGCCGCCTCGCGCAGCTGGCCGGCCCGAGCGACCTGGCCAGCGACGAGTTCGAGCTGCGCCTTGGGCTGCTGCGCACCGCGCAGAACGAGTGGGCCCGCACCACGGGCACCGAACGTGCCGCGGCGCTCGCCTACGCCCGCGGCGTGAACGACGACATCGCGCAGGTCCGCGCCTCCGGTGACTGGCCGGCGCTGTTCTCGCTCGCTGGCCAGTACCCGAGCCCGTGGACCCCGGTCGACAGCCTGGTCGTTCAGGGGGTGCTCACCCAGGAGCTCGATTACACGACGGGCCCCCTGGACTACGCGCTCCTCGAGAAGTCCCTTGGCGCGGCGAACACCACCGACTGGTTCCCGACCCTGGCGAAGAACACCCAGACGCCCTATGACCCAGGCCCCTACGTCAAGCTCCCGCTGACCCCGGTCCCGCCGGACGTGGCCAGCTCGGCGCCCGGCCCGGTGATCACGACCACTGCAGTCGGCCCCGCTTCGTCGGGTCCAGCCGACACTCGTTCCGCTGACTCATCGGCGGTGACGGCGGCGGCGGCGAGCGTGCTCGACCAGCTCAGCCAGCTGCTGCCTGATCAAATCCATCACTACCCCGACTCCAACGCGTGGGCGGCGAACGGACCCGCGGTGGCGGGGGCCTCCGCTGATCAACCGAGGGCCTTGCTCGGCGGTGACCCGCACCTGCCGCAGACGCTGCCGTCGATCTGGTACGAGGTCGCGTTGTCCGCGCCCGGGTACCAGGTCGCGGGGGTGAGCGTGCCGGGCGTGCCGGGCGTCCTGATCGGGCATAACGCGCATATCGCCTGGTCGCTGACCGACACGCAGAACTCGGCGACCTTCTACTACACGGAGAAGGTCCGCGGTTCGCAGTACTACACCGGCGGCGCGTGGCGGCCGCTGACCGTGGCGCACTACTCGATCCCGGTGCGCGGCGGTGCGACCAGGCAGCTCACGGTGGACATCACCGCGCAGGGGCCGATCATCAGCCAGGCCGGGCAGACGATGGCCGTGGACTGGATGGGCAACGCCCCTTCCGACGACCTTGGCGCGCTCTTCGGGGTGAACACCGCGTCGACTTATCCGCAGTTCAAGGCGGCGCTGGCGCGGTGGCACGCGCCGACGCAGAACTTCGTCTATGCCGATACTTCCGGAAATATCGGGGTAATCGCCCCCGGCTACTACCCGCAGGTCCCCGCCGGCTGCCGGCCGTGGCTGCCCATGCCGGGCACCGGTGCGTGCGACATCACCGGGGTGATCCCGTACCAGGCGGTGCCGCAGGCCTACGACCCGCCGTCGCACCTGATCGCGACCGACAACCAGCGGCCGGTGAGCGGCGATTACCCGTACTACGCGGGGACCGCGCTCGACTTCTACGACCCCGGCTACCGGGCGGCGCACGCGTACAGCGCACTGAAGGCGGCCGAGCCGCTGACCCCCGCCTCGATCGCGTCCCTCCAGAACGACCTGACCGACCCGCTCGCGGTCCGGCTGCTGCCGGCGGTGGTCAGCGCGTTGTCCGCCGCCGGGCTGCCCGGCCCGGATCAGCAGGCGGCGGCGCTGCTGCGCGGGTGGAACGGCGGAATGGACCAGGACTCGGCCGCGGCGTCGCTGTGGTGGACGTTCTGGGGCTCGTACCTCAACGCCGTCTTCGCGCCGTGGTGGAAGGCGGGGAAGGTCCCGGTGAGCAAGGACCCGCTTGTCCTCGGCGTGACACCGGGACTGGTGCCGCTGAACGAGGACCTGGAGGCGTGGACGCTCGGCGACCCGTCCAACCCCGCGTTCGCCGGGCCGAACGGGCACGGGCTTGGCACGGCGAACGCGGCGATCACGGCCGCGTTCAAGAAAGCGGTCGCGCACCTGTCGGCCCGGCTTGGCGGCGCGCCGGCGACATGGACGTGGGGGAGGATCCACACCCGGTCGTTCCCCTCGATCACCGGGGCGAAGGGCCTTGGCTACGGCCCGCGCGCGGCGGGCGGCGACCCGTTCACCGAGGACGCCGCCGATGGGGGGCTGAACGCGGAAACCGGGCCGAGCTGGCGGATGATCGTCGGCCTCGGCAACGCCGTGGACGCCGCGCCCGCGCTGCTCCCCGATTCACCGTCGGCCATGTCGCCGACCGGCATCTACGCCGTCGGGGTGTATCCCGGAGGCCAGTCGGAGAACCCGGCCTCCCCCTGGTACCAGAACCTCATCGGCGCATGGTGGAACGGCGAGTACCTGGCGATCCCGGTCCCCGGCCAGCCTGCCGGGCTGACCACCTGGAGGCTCAATGGCTGACATGGCTGACATGGCTGACGTGCCTGACGTCGCTGGCAGCCGGGCAGGGCGCTGGACGCACCAAGGCTGGCGGCTACGGCTCGAGGACAGCGTGGTAGCCGTCGTCGGCTGCGCACTCGGTGCCTACGTCGGTTTCTGGTTCGCGCCGTTCGTGATCGGCGTGGGTGTTGGAGTGCTGTCGGCCAGGCGGGTGCGCTGGAGCGTCACCCCGGCGGTGGCCGGCGCCGTGGCCGGCTGGGCGATCATGCTGTGGATCCTCGCGCTCCGTGGCCAGCCGGTGGGCGCGACCGCACGGGCGATCGCCGCCCTGGCGGGCCTGCCGCCATACGCGGGGGTTGCCGTCGCCGCCACCCTGCTGCTCGCTGCCCTGCAGGTTTGGGTCGGCGCCTGGCTGGCCCGCGCGGTTTTCCCGAGAAAGACGGTTGTCCCTGAGGGGAAAGCCGCCCAGGATCTGGGTGATCCCCAGACGTGAATATTGGTCAGGCGGGCCGGCCGGGCGACGATAGACTCCGACCTGAGGTACCTGCACCTCTCTTGACTTCTCGAGGCCTGCCCGGACGTCTCCCATGTACATCCGATTACGAGCAGGCAGACGCGACAAGACGGAGTAAAACGTGCGCTGGTCAACCATGCACATCCCCACGCTGCGGGAGGACCCCGCGGAAGCGGGTGCGCCCAGCCACCGGCTGCTGCTGCGGGCCGGGTACATCCGCCAGCTGATGGCGGGGCACTACTCGCTGCTCCCGCTGGCGGTCCGGGTCAGGCTGAAGGTCATCGGCATCATCCGCGAGGAGATGAACAGGATCGGCGCCCAGGAGATCCTGATGCCGGTCATGCACCCGGCCGAGCTCTGGCAGCGTAGCGGGCGCTGGGACGTCATGGGCGATGAGATGTTCCGGCTCAAGGACCGCAAGGGCGCCGCCCTCGCGCTCGGCATGACACACGAAGAGGTCGTGTCGACCCTGGCCATGGAGCTGAACTCGTACCGCGGGCTGCCGCAGATGTGGTACCAGTTCCAGACCAAGCTGCGTGACGAGCCCCGGCCGAAGGCGGGCCTGATGCGGACCCGCGAGTTCACGATGAAGGACTCCTACAGCTTCGACCTCGACGCGGCGGGGCTCGACAAGTCGTTCGACGCGCACCACGCCGCCTACGCCCGCGCGTTCGAGCGGATGGGCATCCCCGCGATCCCGGTGGCGGCCTCGAACGGCTCGATGGGCGGGTCAGGCTCGACGGAGTTCGTCTGCCCGTCGGAGACCGGCGAGGACGACATCATCTACTCGCCTGAGTGCGGGTACGCGGCGAACATCGAGGCCGCGCTGTCCGCCCTGGCGCCCGCAGACCCGGCGGCCGACGCGGCCGCGGCGCTTGCCGCGCCGCTGCGCTTCGACACGCCGGGCGTCCGGACGATCGAGGACCTGGCCACCGGCTACGACGCGCCCGCCGACCGGCAGGTCAAGACCCTCGTCTACGTCCTTGACGGCAAGCTCACGCTGGTGCTGCTGCGCGGCGATCACGCCCTTGAGGAGCAGAAGCTCATCGACGCGACAGGCGCGGTCGCGGTGCGCCCCGCCGAGGCAGGCGAGATCTTCGCCGCGCTCGGCGCGCACCCCGGCTCCCTCGGCGCGGTCGGCGCGCCGGCCGAGCTGCCGGTTATCGCCGACGCGGCGCTGCAAGGGCGGGCCGGCATGACCACCGGGGCGAACACCGACGACGTGCACCTGCGCGGCGTTGACGTCGCGCGCGACATCCACGTCGGCAAGTGGGCCGACCTGCGCGCCGCCGAGGAGGGGGAGCCCTGCGTCCGCTGCGGCAACCCGCTCAAGGTGATCAAGGGCATCGAGGTCGGGCACATCTTCAAGCTCGGCTACAAGTACTCCGACGCGCTTGACCTGTCCGTGCTCGGTCCTGAGGGCAAGCCGGTCAGGCCGATCATGGGCTCCTACGGCATCGGCGTGGAGCGGGCGATGGCCGCGTGCGTCGAGGTGCACCACGACGCGAAGGGCATCGTCTGGCCGGCCGCGGTCGCGCCGTTCGAGGCGGTCGTCATCGTCGCGCAGCAGAACGACGCCGCGGTCGCCGAGGCGGGGGAGCGGGCGTACGCGG
>JAWWPV010001043.1:0-9343 GCA_033854775.1 Trebonia sp. | reverse complement strand
GAACGTGGAGGCGCCACCGCCGCCACCGCCGGGTCCGCCGAGCCCGCTATGTGAGCCACCCCGGCCGCCGCCGAAGTCTCCTCCCCAGCCCGGCTCAGCCTCCTTGTTGGCGCCTTTTCCGCCGACCGTGATTTCTGCCTGCTCGTCCGGCCTGACGACAGTGAATCCGGTGACGATACCGCCGGCGCCAGCGGGCGACCCGCTGGCGCCGCCGCCAGCCCACCCGTTGCCGCCGCCGCCCCCCGTTGCCGTGACCATGACACCTGCCGCGCCTGCCGGCACCCGAACCCGGACCGGAGCGCCGGTGAATCCGAATGTCTCCGTCGTCGCGGCGTGGATCTTCGGCGGAACCCGGGACGCCGGGAGGGTTGCCGCCGAAGCCGTAGGCGCCGGTGCCAGCCCGACCACAATGCCCGCCACGCCGACCGCAGCTATCCCGGCCGCTTTGCGGCCGGCACGCGCCGAACGAGTACCGGTCTTGGCTCTCGCGAGAATCACTGTGAACTTCTTTCTGAGGCCAATGCGAAATTTCGGTCATAGCCCGCAACAGTTGTCGCCTGGCCAGCGCTGACGTTACCACGAATTGTCACACCGCAACTACGCTGCGCTAATGGCTGGGCGAATAGTCGCAATAACGACGATCTCCGGGCGGCACGCTGATCGACCCGACCGATTCCTGCACCTTTGTTCTGACCGTTCCCATCGCCAGCGGAATACCGGGCCTCAATTCTTCGTGAAAACTAGAGTCAGGTGGGATCCGGCCGGATTGGCCGCGTTCGCGCTCAGGGTGGCTACATACTGACGCCCGGCCTGCTCGTAGTGCCCGCCGGTTAGGGTCCACTTTGCGCCGCGGGGGGCGATCTGTGCTTTTAGCCGCAGGTACGCAGCAGGCAGGCTTACGGTTATTGTGCCGCTGCTTGCGCCGCCGGCGATGGGAATCCTGGCCAGGCAGAATAGGGCGGTACCGTGGCAAGTCACTTTCGTGCTGACCGGTGGTGGCGGAGCACCAACCCCGGTGAAGCCGGTGGGAATGGAGAAGGCGACGCCAGAACTCAGGGTGACCATCTGCTGGGTGGTGGTGTTGGTCACGGTCACCGACGCTCCGGCGGGTATCGTGGCGGTCCCGGTAAACGGGGCACTGGTGACAATAACCCCGTCGAGGATGACGGCGCTCAGGGTCGAGTGCCCGGCAAGAAGAGCGAACCCGCCGGCCGAGAACTGGGCCGTGCCGAAGTCGCCTGATGTCTCCTGGACCTTGGTGTCGGTTGACCTCTGGAAGCCAGCGCCGTAGGCCACTTGCACTACTTTCCCGGCAGGCAGGTTCTTGACGGTGAACGAGAATGCGATCTCCTGCGAATCCGCTGCCGGACTGTTCGTCCGGACAGTGAGCGGTGCCCGCTGTCCGAGCACCGCCCGCGGCGTGGCAGCGAATGCCGTGGCTGATCCCCCGGCCAGCAAGGCCACTGCGGCCACCGTCGCTGCCACTGAATTGACCTGAACGCCCATCTCGGCTCCCCCCGTTTTGGATAATTGCAGAAAGAGTGCCCGCGCGGCAGAGCAAGCAATCACAGCAACTGAATCCCCGGTACTTCGGCGATGTTATCGTGATTGAAACCCCAAACCTCGTATACCTTGCCAACCTCACCAGTTACCAATACTTCGCGAGTTACCACGGCAGACCTGACTTGCACCTAGTGACAGTCAGGGTGTAGGTATCTCAAGGCGTGGGTCGCGCCGGATGATCGGTCACACTCTTCTGCCCGCCAGATCGCGATTGGATATCCGATCGTGGTTAGAGACTGGAACGGGTCAAGGCAGTACCTGTGAACGGGACGAGATTCGATCTCCCGGCCGAGCTGCAACTCGCATGACGATGACCACTCGTTTTACTACACCCGCGTGCGAACGCTTCATTCATCCGACCGAGGACCGCGGCATCACCCTCCGCGAGGCGGCAGTTCTGCCGACTTTCCCAGCCACGTACAAGTTCAGCGGTCACTACGAAGCCATAGAACGGCAGATCGGTAATGCCGTTCCTGTTCAGATGGCAAAAGCCCTCGGGCTGGTCGTAGCCGCCATGCTCAAGTAAGTTGCCGATGCTGTTGGTTTACGCGGGGTAAACCGCCGACGGCGACCAGTGGGAGCCGTAGCCGCTTGCCGCCCCGAGGACGCTCAGCCGGCGCCTTGGGCACCAACTTGTCACGGTACTGCGGCAAGTTTGCACCTGTCGTGCACCGCTGAGGTCCCGGCCGCGTCCCATGTTCACCAGGAAGCGGCAGTGCCGCCGCGAGGACGTGTGCGGCGCCGGGAAGGGGCGGGCATGGCGAAGGAGAAGGACCCGGCTGAGATCATCGAGACGATCGCCCAGTCGATCAGGGTCAGCCAGCGAGGGGCGCGCAGGGTGAAGGCTCACCGGTTCAAGGAGCTATTCGGTTACCAGGTGCTGAACGCCCAGCGCCGGGAGAGGATCGAGCAGCTGATGGCGGAGGCCGGGATCGAGGTGCGGCCCTCCCTGGAGAAGGCGGGACGCGATGACTGGCTAGTCATGTCGATGCCGGTGCCCGTGCCCGTGGCGGAGACCAGTCCTGACCCGGCGCCGACGTCGGAGTGGTTCGCGCACATGGCATCGGTGTGTACGGACACCGAGCGGGAGGTTGAGATGCACTTCGCCTCGCCGCTGTTCCGCGAGGGACTCGGGTACAGCGAGGAGCAGGAAGCGGCCGGGTTCGGGATCCGGTGGGCCCGGGGAAGTACCCCCGGGCATGTCGAGGCCGACCTGCTGTACTTCGCGGGCGACAAGCACGACCTGAAGACGGGGGAGCCGCTGGTGCTCGTGGAGTGCAAGCGCCTGATCAAGGACGAAAAGGAACTCCAGGGGGCAGCCACCCAGGCGCACAGCTACGCGCTGTGGGTCATCCCCGCCTACTACGTCATCACCGACGGCAGGATCGTGAGCGTGTGGGACTTCCAGGGTGCGATCGCTCCTGACATCGAGGTGCTGAGGGTAAGCCAGGCCGAGGTGGCCGGGAGCTTCGACGATCTTTACTCCCGCCTGAACCCCCAGGCTGCGGCGGCGGCGCGGAAGGCTAAGATCAGCCGGCTGGAAGAACCGCGGTGAGAACTGCAGGTAGCGGGGTGTGCCTGCCGCGCTTTTCCCAGCCAGGCGGGGGCATCTCTGCGTCCGGCACCCGGACGGCACGCCTTACTCTACGGGCGCGGTGGCCGCCGCGATGGCGTTGATGCGGACGGCCGTCGCGAAGTCAAGCTCGGTCACCACGTCCCCGGCCGAGTGCGTGGTCATGAAGACGTTCAGGCCGGACCGGCGGATGTCCAGGTCGGGCCGGTGCGCCATCTCGACGGCCAGCATGCCGATCCTCACGGCCAACACCACGGCAGCGTCCCAGCCGACCGGGTAATCGCAGGAGATGCCGCTGGCGTCGCCGTCCCATCCGGGGAGTTCCTCCAGCCGCTCAGGCAGGTCGGCGGCGGAGATGACCTGATCGCGGAGTTCCATGCTCCCTACGGTAGCGGCCCGCATTGCAATCTGTCCGTACCAACGCGTTTACACAAAGCATCAGGTCAAACCCTGGACGCGACGGCACCGAACCAGGTCGGCAAGTGGTTGAGCAGGTCCTGCTGGTCGTCGCCGGTCCAGGCCACGTGGCCGTCCGGTCGCAGCAGCACGGCGGGCACGTCCAGCTCGTCGCTGACGTCGATGACGTGGTCGACCCGGTCGGCCCATCCCGCGACGGAGAGCTCGCCGGCCTGGTCGAGCAGCAGCCCACGTCCCCGGTGCATCAGCTCGTAGAGACGACCTCGCGACAGGCGGACGTCACGCAACCGCTTCCCGATCAGCTCGTGGCCTTCACCGAAGTCATAGCGGACCCCGATCCCGGTGACCTTCTCGATCAGGAACCGGCTCACGTCCTCGAAGTCCATCAGCTCGGTCAGCAGCCGGCGCACCGCCTGGGGACCGGGTTCGGGGGAGATCAGTTCCGACTGGGCGCGGGTGGTGTTCAGCACGTCGGCGGCGACCGGGTGGCGCTCGGTGTGGTAGCTGTCCAGCAGCCCTTCCGGTGCCCAGCCGTTCACCTCACCAGCGAGCTTCCAGCCGAGGTTGAACGCGTCCTGGATGCCGAGGTTGAGCCCTTGTCCCCCCAGGGGCGGGTGGACGTGCGCCGCGTCGCCGGCGAGGAACACCCGGCCGGTGCGGTATCGCTCGGCCAGCCTGGTCGCGTCGGTGAACCGGGACAGCCAGCGCGGTGAGTGGACGCCGAAGTCCGTGCCCGCGTAGGCCCGCAGCTGCGTCTGGAACTCCCGCAGGGTCGGCGGCGTGGTGCGGTCCTCGGCCACGGTCGCGGCGGGCACGACGGCGCGGTGCAACCCGTTCCCGGCGGGGCCGATACCGAAACCCTGGTGAGTCTTGCGAACCTTGTCCGCCACCGCAGCCAACTCCTCGGGCGGCGTCGTCACCTCCACCTCTGCGAGAAGCCATTCCGTCTGAGCGGGCTCGCCGGGAAACCCGACGCCCAGCAGCCTGCGCACCAGGCTACGGCCGCCGTCGCAGCCGACCAGCCAGCGCGAGCGCAGCCGTGTGCCGTCGGCCAGTTCGACCGTGACTCCGTCGTCGTCCTGCTCGACGCCTGTCACCTCGTGGCCGCGGCGGAGCTGAGCGCCGAGCTCGACGGCACGCTCGGCCAGCAGGCGGTCGGTAACCGGCTGCGGGATGCCGAGGACGTAACCGTGCGCGGTGTCCAGGGTTGCCGTCGACGGCTTGTCGATCCCGGCGAAGCGGCGGGGACCGGGATACTGCTGGCCGTGTGCCAGGAACCGGTCCAGCAGACCGCGCTGATCCATGATCTCGATGCTGCGCGGGTGCAAGCCCAGCGAGCGGACCAGCTGGCTCGGCTCCGCATCCTTCTCCAGCACCAGCACGTCGACGTCGTGGAGCCGCAGCTCGCTCGCCAGCATCATCCCGGTCGGACCGCCCCCGCTGATGATCACGTCGAACATGAAAACCCCCAACTTCAAACGCCCAGGCCGCTGGGAAGGTGCGGGCACCTTCCCAGCTAGCCAAGGTTCATCATGGCACGGTGTAGGCGACCAGCTGGGGGCTTCCGCCGCCGCCCTTGGCCGACGCCCCGGGACCGCCCGCGGGTACGAGGATCGCGTTGCTCGTGATGGCGATGGGGGAGTTGGTCGTGGTCGGCAGTTTCCGCTGGTAGACGATCGCCCCGGTCGACCGGTTCAGCGCGATCAGCTCGCCGTTAAGGAGCGTGGTGAAGACCAGGTCGTTCGACACGGTGGCCGCCCCGAGCGGCAGGCTCGACACCTTGGTGTGCCACTCGACCTTGCCGGTGGCCAGGCTCAGCGCCTCTATCTCGCCGGCGGCGGTGGTGCCGGGCGGGGCAGCGTCGCCGTCGACCGAGGTCAGCTTCGTCGCGGTGAGCGGCAGGTTGATCGTGGCCACGTACACCGATCCGTCCGCGGCGGCCACGTTGGTGAGGACACCGCCAAGCGACCCGGGCTCGAACGTGTAGGGCAGCTTGATCGTGAGCTTGTGCTCAAGCAGGAGCAGCGAGTCGTTGTCGGTCCCGTTGTGCACGCCGACCGGCGTCTTCCACAGCAACGCACCCGTCGACGCGTTCATCGCGTAGACGTCGCCCACCTTCCCGCCGCCGATGATCGCAGGCACGCCGCCCACGGTCGCCGCGATCGGCGAGAGCTGCATGTCCCAGTCCTTGAAGTCGTTCGGCACGGCCTGGTAGTACCAGCGCAGCTTCCCGGTCGCCGCGTCAAGGTTCACCTCGCTGTCGGTGTAGAGCTGCCGCGACGGATGGTTGGTCGCCTCGCCGATCGACTGGTACGGGTTCCCGACCCCGAAGGTCACCGACCCGTCCGTCCCGATCAGCGGCGTCTCCCACGCCCCGCCGGAGCCGAGCCCGAGCGCGTTCACACCGGGCTCCGCGCCGATCACCGTCTTGAAGCTCCACAGCTTCTTGCCGGTCGACGCGTCGAGCGCGAGGAGCACCCCGCCGCCGGGCCCCGACCCGTAGGCGCTCGCCAGGTACACGCGGCCGCCGGCCACCGCAGGCTGGATCTCGAACGAGCCCTGGCCGCTGGCCAGCAGGCTGCCCTCGTTCCAGATGACCTTCCCCGTGGCGGCGTTCAGCGCGAAGACCGCGGTCGGCGTGTCGCCGTACACGACGCCGTTGGCGACGGCCACGCCGTCGGGGCCAGGCCCGGTCTTCTCCGGGATGTTCACCTGGTACTCCCACTCGAGCTTCCCCGTCGCCAGGGAGATCGCGTACACGTTGGCGTACAGGTCCTGCATGTACACGGTGCCGTTCACGACGACCGGCGCCGCGGCGAACGAGCCAGATCCGGACACGCCCGTCGCGGCGGTACCCGTGAGCTTGAACGTCCACGCCTCTTTCAGCCGGGAGACGTTCGTCGACGAGTTCTGCGTCCCCACGGCGTCCCTGGTGTTGTCCAGGTTCCCGTTCGGGTCCGTCCACGACCCGGCCGGCTGTGCCGCGCCGGGGAGGGTGCTGGTCGTTCCTGACGGCTGCGACGAACTGCTGCACCCGGATGCGATCACGACCGCCGCGCTCGCGATGGTGAGCGTGAGGCCGTACCTGGCGACGCGCTGTCTCATTAAGACCACCTTCTACTCCCTCGATTTCAGGGCCGGTCAGCCACTGATCAGACTGCCTAGCGCAGCCTCGTTAATCTGATATCAGAATGATAGATCCGTGAAATCAGTTACGTCAACGGCTCGCAAGCGTTTGACGGGCGGACGACGGCCCCAGTACGGTCACAGCGTCAATCGCCAGAAGGGACCGCCATGGCCGACCTTGCCGAGTTCGCAACGCAGATCCTTACCGGCGGCATCGAGGTCGTCGACCTCACCTCGCCGCTGCACGCGAGCACCCCGATCCTCCAGCTCCCGCCGCAGTGGGGCCAGACGCAGGCCTTCCAGCTCGAGGAGATCAGCCGCTACGACGACCGCGGCCCCGCCTGGTACTGGAACAACATCCGCACCGGCGAGCACACCGGCACCCACCTGGACGCGCCGAACCACTGGGTGACCGGCAAGGACAAGGAAGACGTCGCCCAGATCCCGGTGCGGAAGCTCATCGGCCCCGCCGTCGTCATCGACAAGGTGAAGGAGGCGACCGCGGACCCGGATTACCTCCTCGACGTCAAGGACCTCGAAGAATGGCAGGCGCAGCACGGCCCGCTGCCCGACAGCGGCTGGCTGCTGTTCAGGACCGGCTGGTCAGCGCGCGGCGACGACCCGGCGGCATTCGCCAACGCCGACGACCACGGCGCGCACACCCCGGGCGTCACCCCGGCCGCCGCCGCCTACCTGGCCAAGACCGGGCTCCTCGGCTTCGGCGTGGAGACCGTCGGCACCGACGCCGGGCAGGCGTTCGGCTTCACCCCGGCCTTCCCCTGCCACGAGGCGGTACTCGGCGCGGGCAAGTACGGCCTCACCCAGCTGCGCAACCTCGACAAGCTCCCGGCCACCGGCGCGATCGTCATCGCCGCCCCGCTGCCCATCGTCAGCGGCTCCGGTTCCCCGGCCCGCGTCCTCGCCCTCGTCGCCCGCTGATGCCAGGGTGACTCGCGCGATGACGCAGGGAACCGTCGCGCACTGGATCGGCACCGCCCTCGCGCGGGACGCCGGGGTGAAGACCGTCTTCGGCGTGGTCGGCAGCGGCAACTTCCACGTCACCAATGCCCTCACCGAGCACGGCGCGCGCTTCATCCCCGCCCGCCACGAGGGCGGTGCCGCGGTCATGGCCGACGCCTACGCGCGAGTCAGCGGCGAACTCGGCGTGCTCACCGTCCACCAGGGACCCGGCCTCACCAACGCGCTCACCGGCCTCACGGAAGCGGCCAAGTCCCGCACGCCGCTGCTCGTGCTCGCCGCCGAGGCCACGCAGCGAACCAGTAACTTCTACATCGACCAGGCCGGCCTCGCGGCGGCGATCGGCGTGCTCCCGGACCGGGTCACCGCCGCTTCAACCGTGGCCAACGACCTCAGGCGCGCCTACCGCACCGCGCTAATCGAGCGCCGCACGGTCCTGCTCAGCCTTCCGCTCGACGTCCAGGCGCAGCCGCACCCCGACATCCCGCTGCCCGCCGTCCAGGTCTGGCCCAGGCTCAGCCCCGCCCCCGAGACGGTCGCGCAGGTAGCCGACGCCCTGGCCCGCGCCAAGCGCCCGGTCTTCCTCGCCGGGCGCGGCGCCCGCAAGGCAAAAGAAGATCTAAAGCAGTTGTCCGAACGAGTTGGGGCCCTCCTGGCCACCTCCGCCGTCTCTCGCGGCCTGTTCAACCGCGACCCGTTCAACCTCGACGTGAGCGGCGGCTTCGCCACCCCGGCGGCGGCCGCGCTCATCTCCGGCGCCGACCTGGTCATCGCCTGGGGCTGCGCCCTGTCCATGTGGACCACCAGGCACGGCACGCTGATCAACGATGACGCGACCGTCATCCAGGTCGACGCGAACCCTGGCGCGCTCGGCGTGCACCACCGCGTCGACCTCGGCATCCCGAGCGACGTGGGCACGGCCGCCCGCGCGCTCATCGTCGAGCTCGACCGCCGTGGCCAGCGCCCGGAGGGGTACCGGACGCCGGCGGTGGCCAAGCGCCTGGCGGCGGAGGGCCGCTGGCGCGATGTTCCCTTCGAGCCGGAAGCCGAAGCCGGCCGCATCGACCCCCGTACCCTCACGATCGCCCTCGACGACCTGCTCCCGGCGGAGCGCACGGTGGTCACCGATTCCGGAAATTTCATGGGATACCCGGCCATGTTCCTCGGGGTCCCCGACGAGCACGGCTTCGTCTTCACCCAGGCGTTCCAGTCCGTCGGCCTGGGCCTGGCCACCGCGCTCGGCGCCGCTATCGCCCGCCCCGACCGCCTCACGGTCGCGGCCCTCGGCGACGGCGGTGCCCTCATGGGCGCGAGCGAACTGGAGACGGCGGTCCGCCTCGGCCTCAATGACCTGCTGATCGTGGTCTACGACGACGAGGCCTACGGCGCGGAGGTGCACCACTTCGGCCCGCACGGCGACTCCCTGGCCAACGTCCGGTTCCCCCCGGCGGACCTCGCCGCGATCGCGCGCGGCCACGGCTACGCGGCCGCGACCATCCGGAGCCAGGAAGACCTGGCCCCGGTCAGGTCCTGGCTGGCCGGCCCCCGGACGAGCCCCATGCTCATCGACGCCAAGGTCACCAGGGGCAAGCCCTCCTGGTGGCTAGAGGAAGCGTTCAAGGGCCACTAGCCCTCAGCCGCCCCCGAGATCCCGGGTGGTTGTGGCAGCGTCGTCCACCGTGACCG